>JANXWN010000369.1 GCA_025351125.1 Caulobacteraceae bacterium
ATTGAAACTCGGGGTAGTCACCGCGCTGTTCGGCGCGCCGCTGTTCGCTCTTGTCGCTTGGCGCGCATCGCGCAGTTGGCGCGCGTGACAGCGGCATTGGAATTGGTCGACGTCGCCGTCGATATAGCCGGACGCCGCGTCGTTGATGGGGTCAACTTAGTTGTTTCCCCCGGCGACGTGGTCGGGATTCTCGGCGCGAACGGGTGCGGCAAAACCACCTTGCTTCGCGCGGCTCTCGGCTTAACGCGCGTCGTTCGGGGTGTAGCGAAACTCGCCGATAAATCTGTGGTCCCGCTGAGCGAGGCCGACCGCGCGCGTCTCGTCGGCTATCTGCCGCAAGAGCGTCGCGTTGGATGGAATTTGCCCGCCTGGCGCATCGCCGCTCTGGGCGCCCCGCACTTGACCGCCAAGCGCGCTCGCGACGCCTCCATGATGGCGCTCGCCGAGGTGGAGATGGTCCATCTTGCGGAGCGCGGCGCACGCGATATGTCGGGCGGCGAGCGCGCGCGGGTGCTCCTGGCGCGGCTCCTCGTCACCGGCGCGCCGCTGCTGGTCGCCGACGAACCGGCCGCCGGACTTGATCCCGACGCTCAACTGTTGGTGATGGATTTGCTGCGCGCCCGCGCGGCGCGCGGAACCGCCATCCTTGTTACCCTTCACGATCTTACGCTGGCGGCCCAAAGCTGCAATCGTCTGTTGGTCATGGCGAAAGGTAAGACGGTTGCTCAAGGCACGCCACGTGACGTTTTGACACCGCAAGTCTTGAGCGACGCCTTCGGGTTGCACGGGCGGATGACCGAGGTCGAAGGCTTAGCGGTCGTCACCGGTCAAAGGCGTCCGCCCCCCGCGGTCGTTAAGGCCTAGACGCATCGCCCATCCCGCCGGCGACCGATACCGGCGCGGCGGACGGACGGGCGACATAGCCATATCCATAGCTCCCCCGCTTCAAATCATTCGCCAGCGTTATCGGCGCCGTGCCACCGTTGAGGCGGGCGCGGTAGACTTGCGTCGCTTCAAGGACGCGCATCACATAATCACGGGTTTCGGTAAACGGAATACACTCGATAAATTCCAGCGGATCGGTGGCCGAACCACGCGGATCTCCGCACGAGCCGGCCCACTGGGTCGGACGACCGGGACCGGCGTTGTAAGCGGCGGTCGCCATCACATACGAGCCGCTGAATTGCGCGACGAGTTGACCCAAATAGGTGGATCCGACTTTCATATTATAATCGGGATCATCTAAACTCCCGGAACCATAGCCGGCGCGGCGGGCGACGACCGAGGCGGTCGCGGGCATGAGTTGCATCATGCCGCGTGCGCCGACGCCGGAACGGGCGAGTGGATCGAAACTACTTTCCTGACGGGTGATACCCAACACCAGTGAGGGTTCCGGTGCATCGGGGGCCGGCGGCGGGCTACGCACCGGATAACCGCGCTCCGGCAAGATAAAACCGCGTTTTGCGGCGTTGCGCACCACCCGCATGGCCAATTCTTGATCGGAAACGCTTTGCGTCAGGTCGACCAACATGGCCTCGTCGGCAACGGTCGGGACCGATTCGGACATGCCGGTGATGAAAGCGCGCAAGGTGTCTTTGGCGCCCAGGCCGGCGATCAAGCGCGCGGCGCGAACCGGCTCCCTAGCTTCGAAACGAGCGCGGTCGGCGGGTAAAATCTGTGGGTCGTGGCCCAGCACCATCGTCGCCGCCCCGCCCCGCGTGGCGGCGAGTTGACCATAAAACGTCGTGTAGAATTTGGCCGCTTGACCAAAATAAAGTTGCGCCGCGACGGGATCGCCGTCCGCCTCCGCCGCGCGACCGCGCCAATAAAGCGCGCGGCTTTGAGTCAGAGGTGACTGACCAATCGCCTGCAGCTTAGCGAAATGATCATCCGCCCGATGAGGGTCCTTCAGTCGCGTCAGGGCGATCCAGCCGGCGAAAAACTGCGCGTCGGCGGCATCGCCGCCGCTCGTCAAACCCGTGTGCGCCGCTAGGCCGTAGGCGCCCGCAGGGTCACCCGACCTTAGAAGCGCGCCCGCGAAGCTGCCGTGCTTCCACAGTTTCTCCGCCGCGGCGGCATTGGGGATCGATTCGGGCAGATACCCGACCAGCGCCATGGCGCCGGCGGTGTCGCCTCGCTCCTTGAGGGCCAGCACGCGTTCGTAAGCCAATCCCGGGCTGGTTTGGTCGGCGACGGGAAGGGCCTCGATCAACGCGGACGCCGTCGGATCACCTTGCCGCACCGCCATGCGCGCTTGCGCGATCGCCTGCTGGTTGGCCGGGAGCAGGCGCAGCAAGTCGCGCGACGCCGTGCCGTGCGGGCCGTACAGGAGAAAATCCTCCCGCGCGACATAGTCGTCGGTCGTCAACATATCGCTAAATCGCGACAGCAGGACCTCCTGCATGTCCTCGTCAAACACCACATTGCGCCAAGCCTTTCGGATCACCTCCCTGGCGACCGCCGTTTGATTGTCGGCGCGCAAGGCGCCCGCCAGAGCCATGGCGCCTTGCGCTGTCACCGGCTCGTCATGGCCGAACCACGCGATCACTGATCGCGGCGACTGCCCCGACCGCTCCAGAAGTTTCTCAGCCGCGATCTGACGCCGAATCGGTCGGGGCCAATCGGAAAGGTCGCGCCGAGCGAGGTCGGCCTCGTACCAGGTCATCGAATCGGGCGCGCCGTCCGCAAGGGCCCAAAGGGCGATCTTGCGCCAAAGGGGGTCCGACATAGCCGACATCACGGTATGAACCCGCGCGCCGTCGCCATTCTTGGCGGCCTGAAGGGCGTCGACGACGCTTGTCGGGTTGCTCACCACGGCCGGGGCGCTCACCGCATACGCCGGTTGCGGCGCGTCGCTCGATAGAGACTGCGCTGTCGCTAGACCCGACGCGACCATAAGAGCGCCGGCCGCGACGGTCGATCTGCAAAAGTGAAGCTGCCTAATCAATGCTTGTTCCAAACAAAAAACCAAAATCGCGACCGACGCCCACTTTGCACGGATTGTTTGCCGGTTTACCCCCAAGCGACTTATGATCGGAGTCTACCTTAAAACCGCACTAACGCGCGACCTGTTCACGGCTTTTTGCATATTATGATTTCTTCCACCGCTTCGGCGCAGATCTTCAAGGGGGTCTTTCCCGCCCTGGTTACCCCGTTTGTGGGCGGCGAGGTCGACGAGGACGCCTTCGTGAAATTGGTCGAACGCCAGATTGCGGCCGGCGTCCACGGGTTGGTGCCGGTCGGAACGACAGGAGAGACGGCGACGCTGAGCCATGACGAACATCGCCGCGTCGTCGCTTCGTGTGTGAAGATCACCGCCGGTCGCGTGCCGGTAATCGCCGGCGCCGGTTCCAATTCAACCGCGGAAGCCATCGAACTGGTGGCGCATGCCAAAGCCGCCGGCGCGCAGGCGGCTCTGGTCGTGACCCCGTATTACAATCGCCCTAGCCAGGAGGGGCTCTACCACCACTATCGCGCGATCAATGAGGCGGTGGATTTGCCGGTGTTGATCTACAATGTCCCATCGCGCACGAGCGTCGATATCGCTAACGAAACCCTTGCCCGCTTGGCGGTTCTGCCCAACATCGTCGGCGTCAAGGATGCTACCGGCGATCTGGCGCGCGCCAGTCTGCAGCGCCTGACCTGCGGGCCCGATTGGGTCATGTTGTCGGGCGACGACCCCACCGCGCTGGGTTATATGGCGCATGGCGGTCACGGCTGCGTTTCGGTCACCGCCAACGTCGCGCCGGCGGCGTGCGCGGCTTTATTTGACGCTTGCGCCGCGGGTGATTGGTCGGCCGCGCTGGCGTTGCAAGACAAGCTGGTGCGTTTGCATAAAGCGTTGTTTCTCGATGCTTCACCCGCGCCGACCAAGTTTGCGTTAGCGCATCTGGGCCTTTGCGCGCCGGATGTACGCTTGCCGATCACGCCCTGCGCCGAGGCGGTGAAGGCCGAAATAATCGCGGCGATGACGCAAGCCGGGGCGACCGCATGACCGGCAAATTGATTGCGGAGAACCGTCGGGCGCGATTCGACTATTTCCTGGAGGAAAAATTCGAAGCCGGCCTGATTTTGACCGGTTCGGAGGTCAAATCCTTGCGCCTCGGCAAGGCGAACATCGCCGAATCCTACGCCGGCGGAGAAGGACGCGACCTAATGCTGGTCAATGCCTATATTCCCGAATACGGCCCGGCGAACCGCTTCAACCACGAACCGCGCCGTCCGCGTCGTTTGCTATTGCACCGCAAACAAATCGATAAACTTTTGGGCGCCGTGCGCCGCGACGGTCGCACCATCGTGCCGACCCGGCTTTATTGGAATGAAAAGGGTCTTGCTAAGCTCGAATTGGCTTTGGCCAAAGGTAAAAGCGCGCCCGACAAGCGCCACACCGAAGCCGAACGCGACTGGAAACGCGAACAGGGACGCCTGATGCGGGATCGCGGATAAGGGGCGTCCCACCGGCGACTATGACGTGGCAGATTTAGGCCCAGACGGCGATGGTTGCCAAAATCTCTCGCGCCCGCTCGAACACGGCGCTGAACATGCGCGGTGTCAGTCGCCCGGTGTTGGTGTTCAGTCGGCTGCAGTGATAGCTGTTTATCACGTGGTAACCGCCAACGCGGGTCTCCGCGCCGTGGCCGCTTGCGCCCGCCGAGGCGGGCAAGCCTATGGTCTTCATCAGATTTCGCCGCGCCACATCGCCCAAGGTGACGATGACCTTAAGCCGAGGCAAGGCGACCAGCCGGGCGGCGAGGAAAGGGCGGCAGGTGGCCTCTTCGATCGGCAGGGGCTTGTTGCCGGGCGGCGCGCAGCGCACGGCATTGCTGACCATGCAATCATGCAGGGTTAAGCCGTCGTCCGGTCGGGCATCGTAGGAACCCCGCGCGAAGCCGTGCGCGATCAGGGTCTGGTAGAGCA
>JANXWN010000422.1 GCA_025351125.1 Caulobacteraceae bacterium
GCGCTCCGACAGTCAGCCGCGTGGGCTCTCCGCGGTGGCCGGCGAATTGCGGCGGCCCGCCGATATTGGCGAAGGGATGGACCACACTGGCCTCGCCAATTTCCGTGTGCCCTTCAACCACGACATGCGACAGTAGTCTCACCCGCGCAGCCAGCCTCACGTGCGGGCCGACCATACAATAAGGACCAATGCAAACGTCGTCCGAAATTTCTGCCTTGGAATGGATGATCGCCGTCGGATGTAACCGCGTCATTTCAAAGTGTCATAAAGCATGGCGGCGAATTCGGCCTCGGCGGCCACCTTGCCGTCAACCGTGGCGCGACCTTTGAATTTGACAACATCCCCGCGCGCCCGGGCGACTTCAACTTCCAAGCGTACTACGTCGCCGGGCACGACCGGGCGACGAAAACGGCAATTGTCCACCGACATAAAGAAAATTATTTTCCCTTCCGGATCGACGTCCCACGATTTCGACATCAAAAGCCCGCCGGTTTGCGCCATGGCTTCAACGATCAAAACGCCGGGCATCACTGGCTTGCCCGGAAAATGCCCGACAAAAAAAGGCTCGTTGATCGTCACGCACTTGATTCCCACGAGTGATTTGTGAGGCTGGAATTCAACGGCGCGGTCAATCAGTAGAAACGGCGGACGATGCGGAATTCGCCGCATGATTTCCAAAACGTCAATTTCGGCTGAAAGGATTGTCGGTTTTTCGGTTTCGGTCATGTTTCGCCTTCCCCTGGATTGCGACGGCGCGCGGCGCGGGCCAACCAAGCGTCTTGGCGCAGCCACCGACCGATGGGGCGTGCCGGAAAGCCACCCCACGTCTCTCCTGCCGGCACGCTTTTCATCACGCCCGCCGACGCCGCCAATCGCGCGCCGGCGCCAATGTTCAGGTGATCGGCCACGCCGACCCGCCCCCCAAATTGGCAACCGTCGCCTACGGTGACGCTGCCGGATATCCCGGTATGGGCCGCCAGTACGCAATTACGACCGATCACGACGTTGTGCGCGATTTGCACAAGATTGTCGATTTTGGTGTTTTCGCCGATCACCGTATCGTCCCACGACCCGCGGTCGACGCAGCTATTGGCGCCAATCGTCACCCCGTCTTGCAAGATTACGCGACCAAGCTGCGGTAGATCAACCATGCCCCCGGGGCCTGCGGCCGCGCCAAATCCGGGCTCGCCGATGACGGCGCCAGCATAAATCTTTACTCTATCGCCGATTAACGCAAAGCCGACGTGCGCGTGGGCGCCGACAAACCCGTCTCGACCAATGGTAACGCCTGGACCGATGACAGAACGCGGTGCGAGATAAGTCCCGTGCCCAATTTTCGCTCCCGGACCGATGATGGCCCCGCCGGCGACCTGCACACCAGATTCCAATTGGGCGGACGGGTGAACGTCAGGGTCGTTCACGCCGTGACGTCGAGGGACGTAAAAATATTCGGCCGCCAAGGCGTAAGCGGCCTCTGGCCACGGCGTCACCAAACTTGCGCAGCCGAGCGGCACGTCAGCCACCCGCGCCTCCGTGACGAAACAGGCGCCCGCCCGGCTTTCGAGCAAGGCCGGCACATGTCGCTCACCGGCGCAAAAAGAAACCCCATGTTGGTCGGCATCCGTCAGAACGGCGACGTAATCTATAGAGTATTCTGTCCGATTTTCGTCGTGCAGCCGCGCCCCCGATAACCGAGCCAACGCGCCCAGATTGAGCGCACAAGCTTGGTCGAAGAAACGCGGGTCCGGCGTCATCGCCGGCGTCTAGGTTGTGACGGGCTTAGCGCGCCGGAGCCTTCGCGCCGGTGTCGAGATGCTCGCGATCGAAGGGGAATTGCTGCAACTTCGCGTTCAACGCCGTCACGGCCGCCGGTGTCAGATCCATCTCAGGATTGGTCATCATCACCGAACCGCGGTCCAGCAGAATGCTGCAACGATGTTGTTGGTATAGCGTTTGGGCGATCGGCTCCAGTTCCTGCGCGACGCGATTAAGCGCCTTGTCTTCGGTCGCCTTGACCTCACGTTGACGCAAATCGGCCTTCTCGCGCAGGGCATTGATCCGCGCTTGAATGGCTTGGCCACGCGATTGATAGGTCGCGGCGTCCAGGGCTGCGCGTTGAGCTTCCAGCGCTTTGACGTCGGTGGCGATCGCCGTGTCTTCGGGATTAAGTTCGGCCTTAACGCCCGTGACAATCTGCTCCAGCCGCGTGCGGATAAACCCTCCCACCGCCGACGCGCCGATCGTCTGATTAACCGAAAACACGCAAACGCCAGCGATGGCCGGGCCCTGCGAAACGGCCGACGCGGAGGCTGCGGGGCGGATCGGAGCGGCGGCGGGACGCGTCTGAGCACCGACGTTCGACGCGACGGCGACCAACGCCAGAGCGCTGAGGCCGATGATTTTTGATGAGGTGGCAGTCATGTGTTTATTGAAACCTTGTTGATGTGGAGAAGCGGAACAATTCCGTCCTGTCGTAGGAGTCTTTTTTGATTATTCGGCTAAAATCGAACCTCAGCGGGCCGAGCGGCGATTTCCAAAATATGCTGATGCCCGCCGATGCGCGGAAGCCGAGATCGTCACGCACGGCGACGAGCGGTTGGTTGGTGTTCGGGTTGATCTTGTTGGTACGATCCAAAATTCCGAGCGTTCCAAAATCGGTAAAAAGAGCGGCGTGAATGCCGTATTGTTCCGGCAATTTTGTCGGAAGCGTCAACTCCGCGGTGCCGACCGCATAAAGTTTACCGCCCAACGAATCGCCAAATTGAGTGTCGCGCGGACCGATGCCGGCGATTTGGAAGCCGCGGAAATCGTCGCCGCCCTTATAGAAACGGTCGGTGATCCGAATGCTGCCACCGTTCCACCCGTCGACGTAGCCGCTCGATCCGGTCAGGCTAAATATAAGTTCTTTGCTGAACCCATGATAAATAGCCGCGCGGGCTTCGGATTTAAGATAATGCACCGAACCTCCCAAGCCAGCGATTTCCTGCGAAAAATTGAGGAAATAACCGCGGGTCGGATTAATCGGATCGTTAGTTCTATTAAGACCGATATTATAGCCGATCAACGACGTCACATACGAACCGCGTTGTTGGCATAGAACAATAGAAACAAGTTCAGAACCGGGAACGCACAGAGAATCCCCAACAATAACATTGTCTGTGCGAAGCGTATAGTGAGTGCTCAGCAAACTATACTGCGACAAGGGAAAGGCAATTCGCCCCGAGGCACCGTAAGACGTCGATGTATACGAGGCCTGACGCGAAAAATCATAACGCTGAGCGTAGATATCGAACCCCCCCTGCAAATCTCGATTGAGGAAATGCGGCTCGGTGAACGACAAGTCGGCGTTCTGGCGCAAGGAGCCAAGCGACACCCTGAAGCGAACGTCTTCGGCGCGCCCGCGGAAATTCGACTGACTGATCCCGATATCGGTCACGAGCTTGTCAATCGAACTATAGCCGGCGCTGAATGAAAGCTGCCCGGTGGGTTGTTCGGTTACCTTGACCAAAAGGTTGGTACGGTCAGGCGCGGCGCTCGGCGAATTGGAAATATCGACGTCTTTGAAAAAGCCTAGCGATCTGACGCTGAGCTTTGAGCGGTCCACGAGGGCGCGATTGTAGGCGTCGCCTTCAGACACGTTGAGCTGTCTGCGGATCACGTAATCGAGAGTCGCCGTATTGCCGACAATATCTATACGATCGATGTAAACACGGGGACCTTCTTTAACATCAAACGTGACGTCTACAGTGTGCTTAGCCGGATTTGCTGTATATCGAGGACGAACATC
>JANXWN010000426.1 GCA_025351125.1 Caulobacteraceae bacterium
GCCGATCTAGCGCGTCAGCAACAGGCGCAAATTGCTCAGGCCCGCCAAAATCAGGCGCAGGCCGATGTCTTACGCCAACGCCAGGCCAACGACCAAACCCGGCGTTTGCAAATCCAGCAGCAGCAAGCCGCTCAAACGCAAGCCGCCGAACAAAGTCGCCGGCTGCAGGGCCTAGCGCAACAGGATCGCGTTGGGCGGCAGGCTCAAGCCGATCTTGCCAACCGGCGCCTCCTCGATGCGCAAGCGCGGCAGTTGTCGGAGAACCAGGCGAGAGCCGCTCAGGCTAGAGCCACCGCTCAGACCCAAGCTGCTGCTCAGAACCAAGCCGCCGCTTTGGCGCGCCAACAACAGGCCCAGGCTGACCTTGCTCGTCGGCAGCTTGCCGATGCGCAAAGCCGGCAACGGGCGCAAGCCATTGATCAAACGCGCCGGCAACAGGTCCAAGCCGACCTCGCTCATCGGCAACTCGTGGATGCGCAATCGCGTCAACAGGCGCAAAACCAAGCCAGAGTAGAGGCCCAAGTCGCCGCTCACGCCCAACAGCAACAGGCGGCGCAGGCTGATTCGGCGCGGCGCGCGCAAATCGCGGTGGACGCCAGACATCAGCAAATGCAGCTCGACGAATCCCGTCGACAGCAAATGGCGGTGCAAAGGACGCAACGAGACGCTCAGGATGCGCAAGCCGCGCAGACGCGCCAACAACAGCAAGCCAATCAAACACGCCAGGCTAGCGCGGCGGCTCAGGCGCGCGACATCGCCGTGCGTCAACAGCATGCCCAAAACGTGGCGCACGAGCCAGCTGTACACGCGGCGCCCGCCCAGCCGGCCAAATCGGCTCCGCCAGATGCCGAGGCCGGTCGTCGGGCGGCAGCCAAGGCGCAAGCCGAACGCCGAGCGGCGGGCGACGGGCCGCAACGCCAATAGCGCGGTGGTAAACCTGCCGTCGACGGCGCGTCGAATCGGGTGACATTTGGCGGCGGCGCGTTATCGGTAGCGCTATGCGCATCTTAATTACCGGAGCGGCCGGCTTTATTGGCTTTCACTTGGCCGGTCGGCTTTTGGCCGATGGTCACGAGGTCGTCGGCATTGACGGTATGACGTCGTATTACGACGTCAGGCTAAAGGCGGCCCGATTCTCGATCCTCGACGAACACCATGCTTTTTCCGGCCATAAGGTCATGCTGGAAGATACCGGCGGACTGGCCGCGCTCGCCGAGCGACAGGTTCCGGAAATCATTATCCATTTGGCCGCGCAGGCCGGTGTTCGTTACAGCCTCGAAAACCCGCGCGCCTATATCGACGCCAATTTGGTGGGCACGTTTAATGTGATGGAATTGGCGAAAACCTATGACGTGCGACATTTCATGGTCGCGTCCACCAGTTCCGTCTACGGCGCCAACACCACCATTCCGTTTGCCGAGACCGACCGCGCCGATCATCCGATGACCCTCTACGCGGCCACAAAAAAGGCCATCGAGGAAATGACGCACGCCTACAGCCATCTGTGGCGCATCCCGACGACGGCCCTACGCTTTTTCACCGTTTACGGTCCGTGGGGGCGACCGGACATGGCCCTGTTCAAATTCGTCGACGCCATGCTGAACGATCAAATCATCGAGGTTTACAATCATGGTCGGATGGAACGCGATTTCACCTATATCGACGATCTGGTGGAGGCGGTCGCCCGGTTGATGTCTCTGCCGCCGGAACATGACGTTCCGAAGGTCGGCGTGCGAGACTCCCTAAGCCCGGTGGCGCCGTGGCGCGCGGTGAACATTGGCGGTGGCCAGCCAACCGATTTGCTCGCCTTCGTGCACGCCATCGAGATCGCTCTGGGGCGCGAGGCGCGCATCAATTTGATGCCGATGCAGGCCGGCGACGTGCCGCTAACCTTTGCCGACACGGCGCTTTTGACGGCCCTCATCGACTACCGTCCGACAACCCCTCTTGAGCGAGGGGTCGCCCAATTTTGCGAATGGTACAAGATCCACTTCAACGTCGGTTGAAGCATAGGCGTGGGCTGGCGAAAGCGTTAGTCTCGCACAAGGTTTTGGAGAGATTCTCCGTGAAATCCAAACAAGGCGTCGCTTTTACCGTTCGTCCTGGGCTTATAGTCGGCGGCGCCGTGCTGATGCTGAGTGGGTGCGCCGGAGGGGGCGGGGGAGGCGTCGCGTCCGTGCCGACCATCCCCACGCCAACGCCGACTCCCAC
>JANXWN010000443.1 GCA_025351125.1 Caulobacteraceae bacterium
AACGCCTTGCCGATCATGCCGTGCGCGCCAACGCGCCACATGACGAAGGCAAACACCAAAAGGGCGATCATCACCCAAAAATGGGGATCGTTATAATCGTAGAATTCCGAGAAAAACGACACGTCTGGCTTCCCGTCTTTCGTCTAGGGTTGCGCGCGGGTGAGCGCCCGCTCGACTTCACCGGCATCGGCGGCCACGCCCGTCAATCTAGCGATGATAGCCTGGGCGGTTTCAAGGCCGATCGCCTTGACGTGGGCCATCGCATCGGCGCGCGCCGCGGCGATCCGCGCTTCGGCGACTTGCAGCGTGGCGTTCAACTTGACGTCTTCTTCCGCTTGCCGGCCGGCGGCGGCGGCCTTGGCCTCGCCTTGTGCGTCAACGGCCAGTTTCTGCGCCCGAGCGCGGGCCTGCGCCATTTCTCCAGCCGCGGCGACCGCGTCGGCCTGCGCCGCGTCGCGCAGACGCCGCGCCGCCCCGATGTCTCCGGCGATCTTGTCTTCCCGCTGATCGATGGTCCCGCCGACTCGCGGCACGAACACTTTGGCGAACAAGACATAGAGGATCGCGAAGATGACCAGCATCCACACGATCTGACCGGGCCATTGGGCCACGTCCAACTGGGGCAGACCGCCGCCCGAGGCGGCGGCGGCGACAGGCTCAGCCACCGCCAACTCCTATTTGAACAGGATCAACAGACCAACCACCAGGCCGAACAGGCCCATGGTTTCGGCCAGAGCCATGCCGAGGAACAGATAGGTGCGTTCGCCCGCGGCGGCGGCCGGATTGCGGATAGCGGCTTGCAGATAATTGCCGAACAGAATGCCGAGGCCGGCGCCGGCGCCGATTAGCCCGGTCATCGCCAGACCGGCGCCGATGTATTTGGCTGCTTCAGGACCCATTTAAAAATTTCCTTATGTGAGAGCGTCGAGAGGGAGGGTTAATGGCCGTGATCGAGATTTACGACCTCATTGAGGTATACGCAGGCCAGCGCCGACCAAACAAAAGCCTGGATGATGGCAATGACGAAATCGAGTCCCGTCAGCGCCACGACCATGACGAACGACAGCCCCGAACCCAGTAGGCCCAGCGTGTTTAGGCCAAAGCCGCTTAAGCCATAAGCGCCCAGACCGATAACGAAGCTGGCGAAAATATAGACGACCACGTGGCCGCCCAGCATGTTTCCAAACAGGCGCAAGGCCAAAGTGAAGGGGCGTATCAGAAACGACAGCATTTCGATCGGCATCAGGAAAAGAGCCATGCCCCAGTGCATCCCGGACGGCCAAAAAAGCTTGAAAAAACCCAGACCATTGCGGGCAAAACCGACCACCAGAACCGTGGCGAAAGTCAGGACCGCCAAAGTTCCGGTCACGGCCAGCTGTGAGGTGACCGTAAAGCCGCCCGGCGCCAAGCCAATCAGGTTCAAGATCGCGATTAGCATAAAAAGCGTAAAGATGAACGGTAAGAACGGTCGCCCGCGATCGCCGATAATCCCGCCGGTCAGGACCTCGTCGATCATGCCATAGAGCATCTCGGCCAAGGCCTGCGCCCGCCCCGGAACGAGGGCCCGCTTGGCCGACAGCATAAAAAAAGTCCCGATAATCACCGTGCCGATCAGCATGAAGAGCACCGAATTGGTGATCGACAGATCAATAATCCCGATTCCCGGCGCCGAGAATTTCGGACCCTCCACAACGTGGTGGATCAGGAATTGTTCCATGGGCTGAATGCCGGCCATCGGTCGTCTATCTATCCCTCGCGCCCGACACCGTCAGGGCTGTTCATCATCATCATCTTCGGAAGCGGCGCGCGCCGTTCCCGTTTTCGCCTGCTCCGCGGCGCTGATGCGCGTCGCGGTGCGGACCGTCGCAAAGATCGACAACCCCGTTCCAATCAATAGTCCGCACACCAACCCCCAAGGATTGGTGTGCACTAGGCGATCTAACAACCAGCCCAGTCCCAAACCGCCCAACATGCCGCTGAGCATCTGGCCGACGAGGCGATAGCCACCGGACGCTTCGCCGCCGATCAGCGTCGCGACCGGTTTTTTTCGCCGTCCGGCCTCGAAGGCGTCTAACTGTTGGTCGAAACGTCCCAGCGAGTCGTGGTGGCTGTCTTGCGGTGTCGGCATCGACTTTTGGGGCAGTCCTTTCAAGTCGACTTCGCACCCCGTGACGGCCTGCCAAAGACGGGGCGGAACCTATAGAGGCGAGTGCGGTGCGTCAAGACGTGCGACGGCCTCGCGGAAATTCCATTAAGCTTCTGAAAATACAAAACTATTGTTTGCGTCCGGACGTGCCGCGATAGCAGCCGTTAGGGTTCCGGCGCCGGAGGGAGTCAAGAGGTCGCTCGCCGGACGGTCGGCGCGGAGCCAGGCGACCCAGTCGCATCGCGGCAAAATCACGACTTGACGATTATGGATCGGCGCCACGTCCGGGCCGGGCGCGGTGGTCAGCATGCTAAAGGCGGGCGCCGCCTCCCCTTTGTCGTCGCCAACGCCGATCACGCCGGCGATACAAAACCACGCTTCGCCGGTTTTGGTGAACCGCCAACGCGTTTTGGGACGCGTCGAACCGGTGAACTCATAGAAATGCGAGGCGGGGATCAAGCAGCGGCCCTGCCTGAAGTTACGCCCCTCGCTGCGCAGATTGATCACTGGCGGGCCGTTCGCTCGCGCGGATTTGAGGCCCCAACGCAACATTTCCAACCGCACGCGGTCGCCGCACGCGCGAATGACCGGCGCGCGCTCGGTCGGCCAGATCTCGTCGCGCGGTTCAAGGTTAGGCCGGTCAGAATCGGGATCCACCGCCATCCCCAGTTCCTCAAACGCTTCGACAAACAGCCGAAAGGGCAGATCGATACCGTAATCGTTGCACATTTTAGTCAGCGCTCATCGTCGGCGACGCACAGAACAGGCGCGGCGTCCCTCGCGCCGGTTTTGGCTCACGACATGATAGCATAACAAGAACCCAATTCTGTACGCCGCACGGGACGCGAACGCATGGCAAGGCACATTACGATTATGTCCTTGCCGAAATTTCAGACACGCCGCGCCGTGGCGATCGCTACCGTCGGGGCTAACATCTGGCCCTTCATAACCCCGTCCCCCACCGTCGGCGAGGTTGGCGCTTTGAGGATGGCGCGGACCACATCCATGCCATCGGCGACATGGCCGAATACGGCGAAGCCGAGGTTGTCGCCTGGCAGCGCCGGGTTGGCGTCCAGCCCGGACTCATCGCCGATGCAGATGAAAAATTCGGAGGTGGCGCTGCCCGGCTCGAACCGGGCCATCGCAATGGCGCCGTCCTTATTAGAGAGGCCGGTTTGTTGGGTGCTTTCGTGGGCGATGGGAGAAAAGAGTTTGCCCGGCGCGTTTTGCAGGCCGCCCTGGATCAGGCCCGCGAGCGGCGCCACGCCCATCTTCAAAGCCCTGTAGAAATCGGCGCCGTCATAGCGGCCAGCATCGACATAGCGCAGAAAATTGGTGGTGGTGATCGGGGCGGCTGTCGCCAACTCAAGCGTGATCGCCCCCAGGGCGGTGCTCAACGTTACGCGGACGGGCGGCGGTGGCGGGGTCTGCGCGGCCAAGCGCGTCGCGGCGAGAGCGCCAAAACCGGTCAACAATGCGCGTTTGTTGAGTTGTGACATCGCCGCCCCTCACATCTTCAATTTGTAGCCGGTCTTGAAAATCCACCATACTCCGGCCAGGCACAAGGCCATGAAGCCCAGGGTCATGGCTAAACTCAAGCCGACCGTGACGTCCGAGACGCCATAAAAACTCCAACGGAAGCCGCTGACTAGATATACCACCGGGTTGAACAAGGTAATCTTGCGCCACAACGCGGGCAGCATGTTGATCGAATAAAAGCTGCCGCCCAAAAATGTCAGCGGGGTGATAATCAGGGCGGGGACGATCTGTAATCTCTCCCAACCTTCGGCCCATACCCCGATGATGAAGCCGAACAAGCTGAAGGCGACGGCGGTCAGGATCAGAAACGCCGCCATCCACACCGGATGGACAATGTGATACGGCACAAACAAGCGCGCCGTGAGCAAAATCACCAAGCCCAGCAAGGTCGATTTGGTCGCCGCCGCGCCGACATAGGCCGTTACCGCCTCGATCCACGATACGGGCGCCGACAAAAGTTCGTAGATGGTGCCCGACCATTTGGGCATGTGAATGGAAAAGGCGCCGTTGCCGACGCTTTCGGTCAGGATCGACAGCATGGTCAGGCCCGGCACGATAAAGGCGGCGTAGGTTATCCCGTCAATAGCGGTCATGCGTGATCCGATGGCCGAGCCGAACACCACGAAATACAGCGAAGTCGAGATCACCGGCGACAGGATGCTTTGCGTCAGAGTGCGGAACCAGCGGGACAGTTCGAACAGATAGATGGCGCGGACGGCGTGCAGATTCATGACCGGCTGCTCACCAGACTGACGAAAATGTCTTCGAGAGAGCTTTCCCGCGTCGCCATGTCGGTGAAATCCACCCCCGCCTCACTCAATCGCCGCATCAGGTCGGCGATGCCAGTGCTCCGGCCCTTCGCGTCGAAGGTGTAGACGAGTTCCGAACCGTTCGCCGTCAGTTCGAGCGGTTCGCCGCGCAGACTGGTGGGCAGTGTTTCCAACGGCGTGCGAAGGTGCAGCGTCAATTGCTTTTTACCCAACTTTTCCATGAGCGCGACTTTATCCTCGACCAAGATCAAGGCGCCGCCGCTGATCACGCCTACGCGATCGGCCATGTCTTCGGCTTCTTCGATATAATGGGTGGTGAGGATAATGGTGACGCCGCCTTGGCGCAGGCCCCGCACCATTTCCCACATATCGCGGCGCAGTTCCACGTCCACCCCCGCCGTCGGCTCGTCCAGGAACAGCAGGCGTGGTTCGTGCGATAGAGCTTTAGCGATCATCACCCGGCGCTTCATTCCGCCGGATAGCGCCATGATCTTGCTGTCTTTTTTATCCCACAGCGAAAGGTCTTTCAGGACCTTTTCAACATAGGCGTCATTCCGCGGTTTGCCGAAAAGGCCTCGGCTAAAGCTAACCGTCGCCGACACGGTTTCAAAAGCGTCGGTGTGCAGCTCTTGCGGCACCAGCCCGATGATCGAACGGGTGGCGCGCCAATCGCTGAGGATATTATGACCGTCGACCAGCACGGTGCCGCCGCTCGCTCGCACGATACCGCAAACGATATTGATCAGGGTCGTTTTGCCCGCTCCATTGGGGCCGAGCAAGGCGAAGATTTCTCCGGCCCGGATATCCAGATCAATCGCTTTGAGCGCCTGAAAACCGGAAGCGTACGTCTTGGTCAAACCGGAGATTGACAGGATCGGCGGCAAGGGGTCCTAACCCGCCGACGGTTGGGCGGCGATCAGGGCGTCATCGATCTCGCGCGCCCTAACGGCGGCCGGACGTTCGCTGACGCGCGCGACATAACGCTCGAAGGCCGGCCGTTTTTCGATGGCGTTAAACTGCATGCCCCAGCCGATTTGTGCACCGACATAAACGTCGGCGGCGGTGAAACGGTGGCCGGCGACATAGTCACCCGCCGACACCGCATTTTCCAACGCATCGGCGACGGCGGCGAAGCTGCCGAACCCCGCCATGATTTCCCGGCCCGCCGGAACCTCGAAGCCGAAACTCTTGTTAGTAATTGCCGCCTCGACCGGTCCGGCGGCGAAAAACAACCAGCGATAGTAGGCGCCGCGGGCCGCATCACCCGGCGGCGGCGCGAGCCCGGCCTGCGGGAAAGCATCGGCGAGGTAGGCGCAAATCGCGGCGGTTTCGGTAACCACCGTGCCCCCGTGGGTGATCGCCGGCACCTTGCCCATGGGATTGATGGCCAAATAACGTGCTGTTTTCATCGCCGGAAACTCCAGCACTTCGGTCCGATAAGGCGCGCCGACCTCCTCCAACATCCAACGGACAATACGTCCACGCGACATCGGGCTGGTATAAAATACGAGTTCGGCGGTCACCGGCGTCTCCCAAAAATAGCGTTCGAAAATCTAGCAACCTTTTGAACCCGACGCCAACGGGGTCAGCGATCGCCACGCTCGCTATGGAACCTGGGGCCGCGGCATACTACATCTCAAGCGAACCGCCGCCGGGCGCGGTCTTAGATGGAAAATTTCTGTGCGCAACACTGTTGATCGGGCGCGGCGCGTCGCCGTCGTCGCCGCGCTGCCTCTCGTCCTTGTCGGCTGCGGAATTAACGCCATTCCCACAAAGCAGGAGGCCGCGAAGGCCCGGTGGGCCGATGTGCAGAACGACTATCAACGTCGCGCCGACTTAATTCCCAATTTGGTGGCCACGGTCAAAGGTTTCGCCGCCCAAGAAAAGAGCGTGTTGGTCGAGGTGACCCAGGCCCGCGCCAGCGCCACGCAAGTCAAGGTCGACGCCTCGACAATCACCGATCCGGCGACCTTCCAGCGCTACGAGCAGGCGCAGAACCAGCTTTCCGGCGTGCTCGGGCGTCTGATGATGATCCAGGAAAAATACCCGGACCTGAAGTCCAACGAAAACTTCATGGCCCTCCAATCGCACTTGGAGGGCACCGAAAACCGCATTACCGTGGCGCGCAAGGATTACAACGACGCGGTGCAGGATTTTAACACCACCCTGCGCGTCTTCCCCACCGTTCTATGGGCCAGCACGATGTACAGCAGCGAAAAACCGATGACTTTGTTCTCGGCCGCCGCGACGGCGCAATCGGCCCCGACCGTCAGCTTCGACGCCGCGGCGCCCGGCGGTAGCGCGGCGACCCCCGGCGCGGCGCCCGGGTCGCCTCCACCGGCCAAGCCATGATCCGTTGGTTAGGGGCGTTAACGATCTGGCTGGCGCTCCTTAGCGCGCCGGCCTGGGCGGCGCCGCAGTTTCCCGCCCTGACCGGAAGGGTGGTGGACGATGCTCACGTTCTAAACGCCGACACCCAAGCCACCCTGACCGCGAAACTGGCCAATCTCGAGCAACAGACCCAACGCCAGTTGGTGGTCGTCACCGTGCCGTCGCTGGGCGGCGCCGATATCGCCGACTACGGCTATCAGCTCGGGCGGGCTTGGGGAATCGGTCAAAAAGGCAAGAACAACGGCGCGGTTTTTATCATCGCGCCGAGCGAACATAAGGTTCGCATCGAGGTCGGGTACGGACTTGAGGAAGTGTTAACCGACGGTCTGTCGAGCGTCATTTTGCAACGCGCGGTGCTTCCCAAATTTCATGCGGGCGATATATCCGGCGGGATCGTCGACGGAACCGACGCGATTATCAGCCAACTCGGCGCCGATCCGCAGGCGGCGCAAGCCCAGGTCGCTGCGGCACGGCAGGCCCCGATTAGACATCGCAATCCGCTGGGTGCGATATTTCCGCTGATCATCCTGTTTTTTATCGCCTCCTCGATCTTCCGGGGCCGCGGCGGCGGCGGCGGCGGCCTCGGTTTTCTGTTGCCGATGATGATCCTCGGCGGGTCTCGGGGCTGTTGGGGCGGAGGCGGCGGCTCTGGTTCCGGTGGCGGCGGCTTCAGCGGCGGCGGCGGGTCGTTCGGCGGCGGCGGATCGTCGGGGAGTTGGTGACGTGCTGAGCATGATCGACAAGGACCGCATTGAGGCGGCCATTCAAGCGGCGGAAACCGGCACCAGCGGCGAAGTGGTGTGCCTGTTGGCGCAAGAGGTTTCCACCTATCGCGAGGTGCCACTGGCCTGGGCCGCGGCCGTCGCCTTGACGGCCCCACCGCTGGCTTTGGCGTTGGGACTGCGCCCTTTGGGTCTTGCCGCCAATGCGGGTCTGTGGACGGCGGCGCAGACCGGAGCGCTGGAGGGGCAGTTCGCGTTGGGACTTACCCTCTACGCGGCGTTACAGGCCGTGTTGTTTATTCTGGTCTATCTGGTCGTTCACATCCCCGGCGTTCGGCGACTTGTTACACCGACCGTTTTAAAGCGGCGGCGCGTGGCGCGCGCCGCACACCATCAGTTCGCGGCCTTCGCCGCCCGTGCCGACGGCAGCGCGACGGGGGTGTTGATTTTCGTGGCTTTGGAGGACCGTCAAGTCCAGGTGCTGGCTGACGGCGCCATCCATGCCAAGGCCGGCGACGACGCGTGGCGCGCCGCGGCCGCGGCCGTCGGCGCGGCGATGAAGGCGCGCCAAGACCCGACGTCAGGG
>JANXWN010000456.1 GCA_025351125.1 Caulobacteraceae bacterium
CGTCGCCGGCGCACCGATGCCCGCCAAGGCCCTTTTGATTGCGGCCGTCGCGTCGCCAAGCGACTTTCCGGGGGCGAGATTGAACGATATCGTCGTTGCCGGTTCGCCCTCTTGATGGTTGACGGCCGTAGGGGTCGAGGCGTCGGCCCAGGTCGCAATGGCCGCGAGCGGCACAATCGTTTCCGGTTTGGTGCTCACGGCGACGCCTTGCGATGCGGCCCGCGCCGGCGGGGCGACGGGGCCTGCGACCGCGACCGCGGCGGAAGCGGCGTTGGTCTTAACCGCCGCGCCGGTGCTGATATAGATATTGCTTAACACCGTCGGGTCGCGGGTGAAGCGCGGCGCAGCCTCCATCACCAGCTTGTATTGGTTGGTATCCTTATAAATCGTCGAAACCTGGCGTTGGCCGAAGGCGTCGTAAAGCGTGTTGTCGACGGCAGCGTTGGTCAGTCCCAGCCGTGCGGACTTGTCGCGATCAACCGTAATAAAACTCTCCGAGCCATGATCTTCCTGGTCGGTGTTCACGTCGGCGACGGCGGCATTGGTCTTTAAGGACTCGGCCAGTTTTCCCGCCCAATTGCGAAGGGCGACCAGGTTTTGGCCTTGCAGGGTAAACTGATAGGTCGCGTTGCTTTGGCGCCCACCGACGCGGATATCCGGCACCGGATTGAGAAATACGCTCGCCCCGCTGACACGCGCCAGCTTGGGGCGCAGGCGCTGCACCACCACCGGCGTACCGCCTTGCCGATCACCACGCGGTTTTAGGTTAACCACCATGAAACCGCCGCCGCCGCCTCCACCCGGACCACCGCCGCCGGCGAAGGCGACAACGGTTTGAACCGAGGGGTCGTGGCCGATAATGCCGACGAACCGCCGAAGCCGTCCGCTGGTGACGGCAAAGGAACTCGATTGATCAGTCTGCAGGCCGCCAATCATCTGGCCGGTGTCCTGCGTGGGGAAGAAACCCTTGGGCGCGACGGTGAAGAGATAGCCCGTCAGCACGACGGTGACGCCTAGCACCACCAGCATCAAGGGACCCGCGTCAAGCGCCCAATCAAGCGCCCGCCGATACCATCCGTGCATGGTTTCAAACCCGCGCTCGGCGGCCCTTTCAAAGCGGTTTTGGCGAATTTTCGGCTTTGGGCGGTCAACCAGAAAAGCGCACATCATCGGCGTCGTCGTCAGCGAAATGACCAAAGACACCAGGATCGCCGCCGACAAAGTGATGGCGAACTCACGAAACAATCGACCGACAATGCCGGCCATCAACAGGATCGGAATAAACACCGCCACCAGAGAAAGGCTGATCGACAGCACCGTAAAGCTCACTTCGCGCGCTCCCAGCAGCGCGGCGTCCAGGCGGTTCATACCGGCTTCAACGTGGCGGGTCACGTTTTCCAATACCACGATGGCGTCGTCGACCACAAAGCCGGTGGAGACCGTGAGCGCCATCAAGGAGAGGTTGTCCAGGGAAAAGCCGAATAAATACATGACCCCCAGCGCGCCCAGCAACGAGACGGCGACCGCGACGCTCGGGATCAGGATCGCGCGGCCGTTACGTAGGAAAAACGCCACCACCGCGACCACCAGAACTATGGCGATAAGAACGGTTCGCTCGACTTCCGCAAGGGAGGCGCGAATGGTGATGGTTCGGTCCACCGCGACGTTAAGATCGATGTCGGCAGGCAATGAGGCGCGCAACGCGGGGATCAACGCTTTGACCCGATCCACCGTGCCGATGATATTGGCGGCCGGTTGACGGCTGACCACGACAACCACGGCGGGCTGACCGTTCACCAAGCCGAAATTATGCACGTCGGTCACCCCGTCGTCGACGTCCGCGACGTCGGTCAGCCGCACTGCGGCCCCGTTGCGATAGGCGATCAACAAGGGGGCGTAGTCAGCGGCCTTCAGGCCGGTGTCGTTGGTGTAGATTTGGAACCGCTGATGATCGTTCTGCACCACGCCCTTCGGCCGATTGGCGTTGGCCGACGCCAAGGCCGCGCGCACATCCTCCAGACCGATGCCGTAACGCGCCAGGGCGAGCGGATTGAGTTCTACCCGTACCGCCGGCAAGGAACCGCCGCCGAGGGTGACATCGCCGACACCCTTCACTTGGCTAAGTTGCTGCTGGATGATGGTCGAGGCGGAGTCGTAGATTTGCGCTGGCGTGCGGGTCGGCGAGGTCATCGCCAAGATAATGATCGGTGCGTCGGCTGGATTGAGTTTACGATAGGTCGGGTTGGATCGCAGAGTCGCCGGTAGATCCACGCGTGCCGCGTTGATCGCCGCCTGCACGTCGCGCGCCGCGCCGTCGATATCTCGATTCAAGCCAAATTGCAGCGTCACATTGCTCGAGCCGACCCGGCTGGAAGAGGTCATTTCGGTGACGTCGGCGATTACCCCAAGATGTTTTTCGAGCGGCGTTGCGACGCTTGTGGCCATGGTTTGAGGACTGGCGCCGGGCAGCGAAGCGCTGACCGATATCGTCGGAATATCGATTTGTGGCAGGGGTGAGACCGGCAAGAGTACGAAGGCGGCGATGCCTCCGAGCGCAATGCCAAGGGTGAGCAACGCCGTGGCGATTGGGCGGCGAATGAACAGGGCGGAAATGTTCATCGCGGCTAGGTCGGCGCTTGTTTGCGTTTCAAACGCCGCCCAAGGCGATCAAATTGCAGATAGATTACCGGTGTGGTGAACAGGGTCAGGGCTTGGCTGACGATTAGGCCACCGACGATGCTAATTCCGAGCGGATGACGCAGCTCCGAACCGACTCCCCAACCCACCATCAGGGGGATCGCCGCGAAAAGCGCCGCGAGCGTCGTCATGATGATCGGTCGGAACCGCAGCAAGGCGGCTTGGTGAATGGCGTCGCGCGGGGATTTACCCGCGGTGCGCTCGGCATCGAGCGCGAAATCAATCATCATAATGGCGTTCTTTTTGACGATGCCGATCAAAAGGATAATGCCGATAGTTCCGATCACGCCGAGATCCTGACCGGCGATCAGCAAAGCGAACAGGGCGCCCGCGCCTGCCGACGGCAGGGTCGAGAGAATGGTGATCGGGTGGATGTAACTTTCATAAAGTACGCCCAGCACGATGTAGACCGTGACGATCGCCGCCAGGATCAGCCAGAGTTCGTTGCCCAAGGAGGCATTGAAGGCGTTGGCGGCGCCCAGAAAGGCCGTTGTGACTGACGCCGGCACGCCAATGGCGCGCTCATCCTTTTGAATGGCCGCGACGGCCGCCCCCAGGGAGACGCCCGGCGCCGTATCGAAGCTGATATTGGCGGCGGGAAATTGACCGACGTGATTGACCTGTAAGGGCGCCGTTCGCTGCTCGATGCGGGCAATCGCCGACAGCGGCACGGCGACCCCGCCGCTTCCCTGTAAATAGAGGTCGTTGAGGGCGAGCGGCGACAAAGTCTGCGCCGGATCGGCCTGAAGAATGACGCGCTCTTGGCTCGATTGGGTGAAAATGGTCGAGATGATCCGCTGACCGAAAGCCGAATAGAGCGTGTCGTCGATCGTTGCCGCCGTGACCCCCAAACGGGCGGCGGTGTCGCGATTAATATCGACGAAAGCCGACAGGCCGTCATTTTGCAGGTCGGACGCGACGTTGACGATCTTCGGCTCGTCGGACAGGCGTTTGACTAGTCGCGCCGACCAATCGGCTACCGTCGCCGTGTCCGAGCCTTGCAAGGCGAATTGATATTGGGTTCGCCCGGCGGAGGAGTCGATTGTCAGGTCTTGAACCGGCAACAAAAAAAGCTGTGCGCCGGCGACCGTATC
>JANXWN010000467.1 GCA_025351125.1 Caulobacteraceae bacterium
GTCAACGTCGGCGAGCCGGAAACCGATAAAGCCATCGCCATGATTCGTTCGGTCGCCGAGGTCATGGAAAATCACCACCACGTGGTCGTGTTGGACGAGGCTATGGAAGCGTCGGTAAAGCTGTCGCAGCGTTATATCCCCGCGCGGCAATTGCCCGACAAGGCTGTCAGCCTGCTCGACACGGCCTGCGCCCGTGTTGCAGTTTCGCAGCACGCGACTCCCGCCCAGGTCGAAGACCGCAACCGCCGCGTCGAATTGTTGACCGTCGAGATCGACATCGCCAAGCGCGAGGCCGAAGGGCTCTACAACAACGGCGACCGCATCGCTAAACTCGAAGAGCTTATTGTCGAGGCGCAGACCGCCGCCGATGAAATGGTGACCAAATGGGACGCGGAGAAACTCGCCCTGGAGGGCGTGATCGCCGCGCGCACCGCTCTTGTCGCCGCCCGAACCGCCGCCACGGAGGCGGGGGAAACGCTGGACGAGGCGGCCCATCGCGCGGCCCTGAGGGCGTCGGTCTCTGCGCTCCAGGCCGCCCAAGGCGATCAACCGATGGTGTTCGGCGTCGTCGACGCCGACGCGGTGGCCGCCGTCGTCGGCGACTGGACCGGCATTCCGATCGGTCGAATGGTCAAGGACGAAATCGCCTCTATTCTAACCATTGAAAATCAACTCAAAACCCGCGTGATCGGCCAGGATCACGCGATGGACGAGATCGCCAAGCGGATCAAAACCAGCCGTGCCAAGCTCGATAACCCGGGAAAGCCGGTCGGCGTGTTCATGCTGTGCGGACCTTCCGGCGTGGGCAAAACCGAGACAGCGCACGTCTTGGCCGAAATGCTGTATTCGGGCGACGATTCCATGATCGTTATCAACATGAGCGAGTTCCAAGAAGCGCACACGGTCTCGACCCTCAAGGGCGCGCCCGCCGGCTATGTCGGCTACGGCCAAGGCGGCGTACTCACCGAAGCGGTACGCAAACGTCCGTACTCGGTGGTGCTGCTCGACGAAATGGAAAAAGCTCACCCGGATGTGCACGAGATGTTCTTCCAGGTGTTCGACAAGGGTTATATGGATGACGCCGAAGGGCGGTTTATCGATTTCAAAAACACCCTGATCCTGGTCACTTCCAACGTCGGCACCGAACTGATCACCAGCCTGTCGGAAGATCCGGAGACCGCGCCGGAGCCGGAAGCCCTCGCGCACGCCTTGCGGCCGGATCTCCTTAAAGTCTTCCCGCCGGCCTTTCTGGGACGCCTGGTTGTTCTGCCCTACTATCCGCTTAGCCCGACGATGTTGGGCGGTATCGTCAAGCTGCAGTTGGGCCGTATCAAGAAGCGGATTAATGAAAATCACGGTATTGCTTTTAACTACGGCGACGATGTGGTGGACTTGATTGTCTCGCGCTGCAACGAAGTCGCGTCAGGCGGCCGGGTGATCGACGCGATCTTGACCAACACAATGTTGCCCGAGCTTTCGATTTCGCTTTTGGAACGTCAAATGGCGGGCGAGGACGTGACATCGATTGACGTCACGGTTGCGGACGGCGCCTTCGCTTACAGATTCAACGGCGAGACCGTCGTTCCGGCGGAGAAATCCAAAAGCAAGGCAAAGGCTGGGGCCGCCGCTTGAGGCCGCCACTGGCGTCTTGGAGCGGGAGGCGGTGTTGACGACGGCCTACGACGAGGTCGCCTATCCAACTCACGCCTTCGCACAGACCCATCCGGATCGTTTGGCGAGCCATGCTACGCTGTTCGGCCTACCCTATGCTGAGGCTGCAACTTGCCGTGTGCTGGATATCGGCGCAGGTGACGGGTCGAACCTAATCCCAATGGCCGCGACGCACCCGCGCGCCCATTTCGTCGGCTTTGATTTGTCTCAGGAAGCCGTAAAGCGTGGTGTCGCGATGATTGACGCGCTCGGCCTCGAGAACGTCAGCTTGGTCGTCGGCGATATTATGACGGCCGATTTCGGGGTCGGATCGTTCGACTACATTATATCCCACGGCGTGTATTCTTGGGTGCCCGAGCCGGTGCGTGAAGGCTTGCTACGTTCCATTCAACGCCATTTAGCGCCCAACGGCGTCGCTTTTGTCAGTTACAACGCCATGCCTGGCGGGCGTATTCGGCAGGCGCTGCGCGACCGCTTGCTGTTCGCCGTGCGCGACGTCAACGGCGCGGCGGCCCGGGCTGAAGCCGCGCGCCGCCAATTGCTGGTGCTTATTGATGGGTTTGCGCAGGACGACCCTTTTCAAGTCCTGTTGCTTATCGAAGCGCGGCGACTTTACGAACGCGGTGCAAGTGTTTTGGCGCATGACGAATTGGGCGAGACGTTTTTTCCGGTGCATTTCCATGAATTTGATGGCCACGCCAAGCAGCATGGCTTGCAATTCTTGACCGGAGCGGAGGCCGCGCGTTGCGGCGAGGGTTTTGCGCCGCCCTACGCCTTAAGCGATCCTAACTTCGATGTACTGGCCCACGTCCAGGAGTTGGATTTTCGGGATCTTCGTTTTTTTCGCCAGGATTTAGTAATCCACGACTCTGTCGCTGTCTCGCGAATCCCGCAGGCTAATCGCCTTTTGGCCATGCACGTTTCGTCAGGCGCGACGCGTAACGATTCCGGCGCCTTTCAGGTTGGGGCCTCGCAAATTGAAGTGACCGATGCGGTTCTTGCTAGCGCCCTAGAGACGATCGTTCGCGCTCGTCCAACTACAATTCCCGTCTCCTCCGTGGTGAGCGATCACGAACATGCGGCTGCTCTCTTGCGGATGTATTGGGTCGGCGCCGTGGACCTGCACGCCGAGCCGTCAACTTTTCCCAAAGTTTCGGGCGATCGTCCCGCCGCCAGTCCGTTCGCTCGCCTGCAAGCCGCGCGCGGTCAAACACTTTTGACGACACTGAATCACGGTATGGTGGAAGTGAAGGACACATTCAGCCTAAATTTCATTGCCGGCCTAGACGGATCGCGAACACGCGCCGAAATCGCCCGCGACTTGGCCCCGAAACTGGGTGGATCCCTTGAGGCGGTCGCCGTGCAAATCGATAAGCAGTTGGACATTCTCGCGGGGATGCCGTTGCTGGTAGGGTAAGAGTGTCCGGGTGCCGGAGAACAGATATGGCCGAACTCAAAATCATTTCCGAAACCGGGATGTTTCACTCGGCGTGCCGCTGTCGGTGGGATGATCATATCGAATGGTACGGATTTAAGCCCATCGCTCACCGATCGCCAGAAGGGCCAGGCTTTGTCGATCGCTCGGACCGGACCGTATCGATGAACCACTTCATTTCGTTTGATGTTGACGGCGACGTATTGCGAGCCGCCGTCCTTCGGGTGTCGGCGACCTACGCTCAGGCGACCTATTGCGTGCTGGTCAAAGACTGCGTGAGTTTTAGCGCCGACGTGGCTCGGGCGGTGGGATTGCGCGTACCGTTGGTGAACATTTCGCCCGCAGGCTTTATCGCCATCCTTGCCGTATGGAACAGCTATACGGCCATGGACTGACCGATCGAAAGCGGGCGGCTATTTCTCCCGCACGAGCAGCGTTCGCGCCCAGCGGGCGTCCGTTGACGCCTCACACCGCCGGCATCGGTCTGGCCCCATCGCCGACCACGACGAACGGCGCCCAGAAATAGGGGTGCGAATACTGGTCGGGACTGGCCATCATGCTGCGTTCGGCCGCGGCCAGGGCGTCCGCTTGCCCGGATAATTTGTGCGCGAACATGTCTTGCATCAAGCGCATCGACGAGCGGGTGTCGACCTCCCAGTTCGAAACCACGACATTGCGCGCGCCGGCTTCGACGAAGGTTGAAACCAAGCCGCCTAGCGCCTCGCCGCCGCTGTTGTCGCCATGCCGGCCGGTGTCGCAGGCCGATAAGACGATCATGTCGGCATCGAGATTGAGCTGCGGAATTTTCTTTTCATCCAACAGGCCGTCCCCCCCGGCGTCGCCCAGCGAGGTCAACAGTGCCGACTGCATACAGCCGTTAGGCTGCGGCAAAATGCCGTGCGTCGCGAAATACAACACCTTATAGTTAGCCAAATCGCCGCCCGCTCCACCGCGCCGCTCGATGTCGGCATCCGTAAACGCAGGACCGAGCGCGTAGCTGTCGTCGCCCTGCCCAAGGCTCTCCGCCACCGACTTAATCTCCCGGACGGTATCGGGGAGGGGCGAAAGCCGCATCAGCGAAGCGCGGACGTCATTGCAGAAAGCGGAGGCGCTGGCGGAGGCCAGACCCGTCGGCCTTACGTCGGCGAAAGCGCGCGGATTGTCGGTAATTTGGGGATCTCCAAAGCCGAAGAACGGCTTGGTTGCCTTTGAGAGGGCGGCGTGGCGCGCCTGAACGAAGGCTTTTGCCGAAAGCGCCGTCGACGTGGTGACGTGACGGCCCAGCCAAGCGACGCCGACATAACTGAGGGGTTGGTCGGAATTGCGCGCTTTTTCCAGGTTGGCCTTCATCACATCCACGCTAGCCTCGTCGGTGACAAAGGCGGCGATCGGCGCACCGATCAGACTGGCGTCGGGCTCGTAGATAACCTGCTTGGCTGCCAGCACGCCGGACTGAACCGGCCCAAAGATCTTCAAAAACACTTGGTGAGCGAGGGCTACGTCAAACTTAAGAGGGCTTTTGTGGCCGTCGGACAGGGTTCGGGGACTGTCGATCGGCCTGCGGAACGCCGTAACCATCGCCTGCGCTTGCTCGCGTGATAGATCGATTGCATAGGGCGTCGCCTCGGTCGGCGAAATAAATATTCCATAGCCGCGTCCCGCTAGGACGAAAACTTTGACGTAAACCTCGCCGGGCTGAAGTGTTTTTTGCAAATCGGTTAGATCGACCGCCTTGCGCAGCAGCGAGGCGTAGTGAGGATCGGCCTGCAGGAGCTGCGATTCAAGCGTGTCGCTTTCGACAACCAAGGATTTTAGCTCTGAATCGATGCGCGTCTTGGCCTCTCCGCGATAGGCATCGCGCTGTTGCAAGTCACGCAACTCCGCGGTCTTCGCCTCAAGACTGCGTCCGGTGTCTTCCAAAGCGCGCGCAAGACCGGCCGCCTTGGCGCCTCCCGCCAGGGTGTGGGCCGCCTGACGCTTGGCCGCCTCGGCGCTGGACTGCGAGACTAAGGTCTGTGCGGCGTTGAAGAAGCGGGCCACATCCTTGGCATCGCCCGTCGGGTTCGCGCCGACTCGTCGCAGCAAGATGTCGAAATAGGTTCGCACGAGGTCGGCCGACGCTTCGAGCGAACCGCGTTGGTTGCGAAAAATTTCGAAGGCTGTCTCGTAATCGGCCAAAGCCTGGTCGTCATGGGTTGGCGCCAAAGCAACCGTCGCGCCTGCCGTGGTCGCCTCTTCTCGCGCCAATTCGACAAGAAAGCCGGCGAGAGGAAGGGAATTGGGGTATTTACGCGCAAAGGCGTTCACGGCGATGCGAAATTGCCGCTCTGCCTCGTCAGCTCGCTCCGTGCCGGCGTCCAGACGCAGAGCATCTGCCCGAATCTGGGTATTTAGCCACGGCGTCGCTTCCCCTAGGAGGTGACTGGCCCCGGAGCCGCCACTTAGTGTCAGTCGATTGGTCATCTGACCGATAGCCAGAGCGATGGCGGCGCGGGCCTCCTCCTTGCGCCCCAGCGACTCCAGAGAGGTGGCCTTGATTTCCAGGGCTTGGGCATCGCGCAATTTCTCGCGCTGCGACGCGGAAATAAGGTCGGTGGCGTCGATCCCGCCAACTTCGGTAATCTCGATCGCTCCGCCCGGCGCGCGCACCACCGGCGCGAGCGTGACGGCGGCGTTGCGCGCGGCGATAGCCTCGTCGGCCATGCGCACCGCATCTTCATAGTGAGTTTGATTGCGGGCGTGCGCGGCGCGATAGTTCAGTCCCAAACCCTTCAGGCTGGCGTCGGGGCCGGCTTCTTGAGCGAGCGCTTTGGCTTGCGCGAAATAGACATCAGCCTCGGCGAAGCGACCCTTGTTTGAAACGTTGAGCGCGAAATTATACAGCGCTTCCGCCCGTGAGGCGGCTGATACGCTAGGGTCGCTGGATTGACCCGCCAACGCCGCGAACACGGCCTCTGCGTCACTGAATTGCCAATCTTGACCGCTCGAATAAGCTTGTCGGCGGCGACGTTCCGTCGATTGCGCGGTCTCTCCCGCCAAGCTGAGGGCGTCGACGTGTACGGCGGCGACTTGTCCCACATCCGCGCCTTGCTCGGCGACGGCTTGCGGTTCCGGCGTGGCGCCGACCATGAATTTCAGCCCCGCCGCCAAAAGATCAGCAATCGGCGCCATGCCTTGCGCGGCAACCGGTCGCAGCTTCGAGCCCGGAACAAAGGCGACATAGTCCAGGCCCGCCGCCTTGGTTTTACAGGCGATCGGCTTGAAACTCGCGACGCCCGGCGTCGCTGTCGACGCGCCTGCGAAATCGCAATTCGCCTGCGCGGCCAAGGCTGCGCGCCACGCGGTTCGCGCCGCCTCCACCTTCGAGGCGGGCAGCTGATAGAGCTTGCCCAAGCTGTGCGACCATCCGCGGCAGGTGACATTCCAAACCCGCACACCCTGCGAAATCAAAGGGTCGTCAAAACCGCGCTTGGCTTCGCACACCGCGCCGCTGGCGGCGCTGCGGCCCAGATTAAACCGATCGTTAAAGCCGTTGAAGCCGGCGGCATGGACCGGCAGGGCGGCGGCGGTCAGGCCGACCACCGCCAAGCCGCCCAATAGCCGAGCGATCATGGAATAGAGAGCACGCGCCTGGTTCATCATGATTTACTCCGGCTTACGCCAAATCTCCTCGTTGGCCGCCCCGGTGATCGTAGGATCTTCGACGTCCTGCAGGTCGATTTGCTTGGGAAGCACGTCGGACAACAACTCGTCGGGCTTGATATTGATAACCGGATCGCCCGTCGGGGTGCAGTTCCCCTGCTGGCCGATCACGCAACTGTTAATCCGGTAAAGCACGCGGAACGGCGGATTGCCGTTGCCGGTAATATGCACGTTGGCCGACAGAGACGCCGAGGGACCGGTCAACAAGGTCCCGCCGGTGTTGACGATAGCCAGATAGAGATCGAGATTTTTCGGTCCCGGCGTCTTGTAGCCGTTGATCGTCACGCCACCGGTGACATAGGCGCCGGAGGTTTGGGTGGCTTGGAAGCCGCTGGTATTCTGTTGCACTATCCTCGAGTCGCTGTTGAGCGTGAGGTTGTCCACCGCCAACAACACGACGTGGCTGGTGTTGATCGGGAGTTGAGGTCTTGGCACGATCGGATTGATTAGCGTTGGCGGAATGTCCGGAGTCGTATCGAGTATCTTATCGAACTCCGTCGATCCCATAAGGATGTTGCCGGCGCTGGTCAGCGTGGCGGACTTGAATGTCAAAGGATTTGATACCGGACCGTTCGGCCCCGCGAACGTCGCAGTGCCGATCGAGCCGTCAGGAGTCGTCGAGGCTCCAACTGCGGTCTGATCATTAACGACTTGGATCGATTTGGGCGCCCAACCCACCGCTGTGGGGCTCCCGACAACAAGATCAACGGCGTCGTTGGCGCCCACCGCCGGAATGAGCTTGCCGGTCACCGAGACGGTTCCCGCAGTGTAGAAACTGATCGTTTTGCCCAGCTGCGACGGCAGGGTCGCGTCGCCGACGGTGATATCGCCGCCGGATTCGAACAGAGTGACATTGGGCGACTGCAAGGTCGAAGCGAGCACCATGCTGCCTGTGCCCGTCGCCTTGTCGGCCAGGGTCATGCCCGAGGGGTCGCTTAAAGAAATGCCGAGGGCGTCCGTGGCAGTGAGGGCGCCCGCCGGATTGGAGAAGGTTTTGGCGGAAATGAACACCGCCGACTTGTCGATGTTGAACAGGCCGCCCAGAGAGCCGCTGACGGTGGCGAACAGGGTGTCGCCCAGGGTGCCCGATCCCTTGCCGGTGGCGCCGACTGCCCCGTTCAGCGTCGCCGCGCCGGTCGACACGATCACCACGTCATCACCAGCCCGCGCCGACCCGACGGACACGTCGCCGCCGGTGGATTGCAGAGCGATATCGCCTCCGGCGTTCAGTGCGCCGGTCGTGACCGAAACGCCCTTGACACTGATGCTGCCACCGCCGGTCACGCCCCCGCTGCCGTCGCTTCCCGCCGTCGCCGCATCGATCGCCGCCGTGCCGGCCGCCGTGATCAGGGCGTCGGCCCCCGCGACCAGGCTATTGGCCGGCGATACGGTGATGTCGCCTGCGGTCGTGGTGATCGCCAGCGCGCCGGGGCCCGCATTCACCGTCGCGCCGGCCAGGAGGTTAAGGGTCTTGGCGTTGGTCAGGCTGAAGCCGCCCGATCCGGTGTTGCCGAAACTTCCAAGTGCATCGATTTGATTGGCGTCGTTGAGCGTCGCCCCGCCGACCGACGATCCGGTCAAGATATTGGTGGTGATGATCCCGCCTGACTGGGTTATCGCGCCGCCGGACACCAAATTGACGGTGTTGGGATCGGTGAGCAAATCGGCTTTCAAGGTCATCGATCCGCTCGTCGCCAGCGTCAGATTGCCCGCGCCGGCGTCGACTTTCGCGGTAACCGTCATGCCGGACGCCCTGGCATCGGTGATGCTCAGCCCGCCGGAACCGGTATTGGTAAAGCCCGCGAGATTGTCGAACTGGTTCGATCCGGTCAGACTAGCCCCGCCGACAGAGGAACCCGTGAGGTTGGCGGCGGTGATGACGCTCGCGGTGTCTTGCGTAATCGTTCCGGCGTCGGTGAGCGTAACCGTTCCGGTTCCGGCATTGACCGCGCCGGTGACGGCGAGGTTGGGCGCGTTGGCTAGCGTCAGATTGCCGTTGGAGGTGTTGAAGGTCCCCAGCGTGACGATCTGATTGACGAGATTGTTGAACGAGGCGTTCCCGACCGAGGAGCCGGTGAGGGTTCCCGCCGTGATCGTGGCGGTGTCCGCCGAGATTGTTCCGGTGTCGGTGAGGGTGATCGTTCCGGTTCCGGCATTGACCGCGCCGGTGACAGCGAGGTTGGGCGCGTTGGC
>JANXWN010000022.1 GCA_025351125.1 Caulobacteraceae bacterium
TGCCTACCCTAAACCGGACGGAATTTTGAGCTTCGACAAGCTCTCCAGCGTGTTCATCTCGGCGACCAATCATGCGGAAGACCAACCGGCGCACTTAAAATTGGCCGACGCCGCCATTCCGATCGATGTCAATTTGCCAAAATTCGGCGAGCCGGCGCGGCTTTACTGTCCGGCGGGCGTATACGAAGTGCTATATGACGACGCGGGAATGCACCCGCGCTTTCAGATCAATGCGCAAAATTGCGTTCACTGCAAAACCTGCGACATCAAAGATCCGTCGCAAAACATCACCTGGACCACACCCGAAGGCGGCGGTGGTCCGAACTATCCGAATATGTAAGCGTTCGCTTTGCGGGTCACACGTCTGGCGGACAGGAAACAATTTATGCGCTTATGCCTTAAGACTCTGACTTGCTTGCCGCTCTTGGCCTTGTGCGCCTGCGCGACCAACGCTCCCACCGCGGGTCCCGTCGCGATGGCGCAGTCGGCCGCTGATCGTTTTGACGACGCAAGCTCGCCTTATGGCCTGTTCCTGGCTGGACAGGCCGCGGTCCATCAGGGCCGAAGCGGCGAGGCCGCCGGTTATTTCGGCCGGGCGGTGGGAAATAAGACGACGTCCGGCGCGGCCGCGACCGAAGGGCGAGTGTTGGCCGTGCGCGCTTTCACCGCCGCACTCTTGGCGGGGGACGTGTCGAAAGCCGCCGCGCTGGCGCCGATGGGCGAAGGCATCGATCCGCCGCTGCGTCGATTTAGCGTTCTCGTGCGCGGCGTCGAGGCTTTGGCGGAAGGTCAGTCCAAACAGGCGCGGGTGTTGCTGGCGGGCGCCGACGCTGCCGCCGGGCACGAAGCGGCGGCGGCTTTGCTTGCGCCGTGGGCGGCGGCCGCGGCCGGCGACGCCAACGCCTCAATCGTTCACCCGATTATCGCCGACGAGCCGATTTCGCAATTTTTCGCCAATCTCGACCAAGGCAAATTGTTCGAACGCGCGCATCGTTATGACGAAGCCGAAACCGCCTTTCGCGCCCTCATCGCCAAGGGCGATCCGGGTGGCATCGCTAGCTTGAACCTCGGCGAAATGCTCGAACGTCGCGGTCGCGCCGGCGACGCGGCGGTGATTTACGATTCGGCCCTACGCCGTAACAGCGACAATAACGTGCTCAAGGCTGCGAATGCCCGGATCGCCGCCGGCCAACCTGCGCCCCGTATGCAAACCCTGCGCCAGGGCGCCGCCGAGGCTTTGATGGCGCCGGCTGGCCAGTTGGTCGCGCAAAAGGAAGGCGAATTCGCTCTGGCCTATCTGCGTTTGGCGTTACGACTCGACCCGAATCGCGATGAAGCGTGGGTGCTGGTCGGCGATATCTTGAGCGGCACAAACGACATCGAAGGCGCGCGGGCGGCCTACCGTTCACCACAAGCCGGGTCGGATCAATTTTTGAGCGCGCGGGACAAGCTGGCGTGGAGCTACCAGAAATCGGGGGATGCGGACGCCGCCCTCAAGATCGCCCGCGAGACACTCTCCGCCGCGCCCGGCGATTCGGGCGCCGCGGTAACCTTGGCGGATCTTCTGCGGTCGGGAGAGCACTATGCCGAATCAGCGCGGGTGCTCGACGGGGTCATCGCCGCCGCCGGTGACCAAACGGACTGGCGTTTATTGTACATGCGCGCCGTGGACAACGAAGCCAGCGGGCATTGGCCCGACGCGGAGCGCGATTTGCAAACCGCCCTGAAAAAACAACCCGACGAACCACAGTTATTGAATTTCTTAGGTTATTCGTGGATCGACCGCGGCGAAAAACTCGACGCCGCCCTGTCGATGGTCCAAAAGGCGGTGAGCCTGCAGCCTGACTCGGGCGCCATGCTGGACTCTCTAGGGTGGGGGTATTTTCATCTTGGAGACTTTAAGTCGGCTGTTGAAAAGCTCGAAAGCGCCGTGGTGCTTGAACCCGCGGACCCCGACGTCAACAATCATTTGGGCGACGCCTATTGGCGCGTCGGGCGCCGGATCGAAGCGCAATATCAATGGCGTCGCGTGCTGACGCTCGAACCGTCCGCCAGGTTGAAGACCGAGGTCGAGGGCAAGCTGAAAAGCGGCCCGACGGGACCGGTGGGGCCGTCGGTCGTCGCCGGCTGATAATCGCGTTCGGTGCAAATTCCGCAACAGCTCGCGCGCGCAAAAATCAATCTGTTTTTGCACGTCGGTGCAAAGCAGGCGGACGGATATCATCCGATCTGCAGTCTGATGGTTTTTGCCGATATCGGTGATCAGCTCCATCTGACCTCCGACGCGCCGATGGGTTTTTCCGTGTGCGGCCCCTTCGCCGGCGCCTTGGCCGGCGGCGGTGAAAATCTGGTGACTGACGCGCGCGACCTATTTCTTGAGCGGTTCGGACAGACGCGAACCTCTTTCGCCCTTACGCTCGAAAAGCGATTGCCGATCGCGGCCGGTTTAGGCGGCGGATCAGCCGACGCGGCGGCGACGCTGCGCTTGCTGGCGGCGGAATACGGCGTGGACGCGGCCCACCCCGCGCTTGACGCGATCGCGCGGCGCCTGGGAGCCGACGTGGCCGCCTGCCTGGCTGCTCGGACGGTCATGGCGCAAGGTCGCGGTGACGATCTGACGTCCGCGCCGCCCGTCCTGCCTGAGTTACACGCGGTTCTGGTCAATCCCGGCGCGCCGTCCTCCACGCCCGCCGTCTACGGCGCCTTCGATGCTCTGCCGCCCGGCCCCGGCGCGGATCGGCCCGTTTTGCCCGCGAATATCATCTACGCTCGCGACGCCGCCGCGCTGTTCGCGACGCTTCGCAACGATCTAGAGGCGCCCGCCGTTGCGTTACAACCCCTGATTAGCGACGCCCTCCACGCCCTCGCCGCCCAGCCCGAAAGCTTGCTGACGCGCATGTCCGGCTCCGGCGCGACCTGCTTTGCTCTGGTTGAAACGGCGGCGGACGCGCAGCGACTGGCCGCGCGGCTATCGGCGCGGCATCCCGCGTGGTGGGTCCACGCGTGTCGCCTGGGTGGTCCCTAAACCAAATTAAGCTCGGCGGGCGCCAACCGGGTGCGAGGACGACAGGCCGCCATCGACCACCAAGGCGTGGCCATTGACGTATGATGAGTCGTCCGAGGCCAAAAACAGCGCCGCGGCGGCGATTTCCGACGGTTCTCCCCCGCGGCGCAGCGGGTTCAACTGACCGATCTTGTCATCGGTGCCCCGTTCACGCGCGTGCTGATAAATCGGCGCGGTCATGCCCGTTTCAATTAAGCCCGGACAAATCGCGTTAACCCGCACACCGGTTCCATAAAGCACGTTGGCGGTCGTCTGCACCAAATTGATGACGCCCGCTTTGCTGGCGCTATAGGGAACGCCGCCGGCGCCGGATCGGATGCCCGCCACCGAGGCGGTGCAGATGATCGAGCCCTTGCCTTTCGCGCGCATGATGGGCGAGGCGTG
>JANXWN010000027.1 GCA_025351125.1 Caulobacteraceae bacterium
GGGCCCGCGCTTCGTCCGCGCGGTTCCATCTCATGGTAAAACCGTTCGACGAGCTGTCCTGCCGACTGTAGCACAGCGCCCCTCCGACCCTCGCCGCCCACGGCGTCTCACGGCAGAATAGCACGGTGCGGTGATCGCAACGACGGGGCAATGGTCAAACCGGGCGTAGCCGTGCAGGACGGCTTCGAGGGCGCCGTCGCCAAAACGGCGGCGCGTCGTATCGCGACGGCGGCTCGGCGCATGAACGCAAATTAATTCACCGCGCGGCGGCTTTTGGGGCATGGTCGCGGCAACACGACCAATAAGGGTTTTCGATGAAACATCTTTTGACCGGCGCGGCCTGCGCCGTAATGATAACGGCCGCCGGGGCGGCTTGCGCGGCGGCGCAATCGGCCGCCGGTCCGTGGGGTTTTGATCTGGCGGGACGCGATACCGCCGCCGCGCCCGGCGCCGATTTCTATCAATACGTTAACGGGACCTATCTCAAATCATTGACGATTCCGCCCGATCGCTCGCGTTACGGCACGTTCGACGCTCTGCGGGCCCTGTCGGAAACGCGGGTGCACGCCCTGCTCGATCAAGCCTCCGGCGCGCACCGCGGAACCTCGGCGGAAGAAGTTTTGGTCGGTGATTTCTATACCGCGGCGATGGAACGCGCGTCGAGGCGCTGGACGCCAAACCGCTGGAGCCCGATCTGGCGGCGATTCGCGCCGCCGACACGCGCGTCGCCCTGGCGATTTTGATGGGCAAGGCCAATACCTCGTTTAACGGCGGCCTGTTTAGCGTCGGTATCCAGAACGACGCCAAATCGCCCGATCGCTATGCCGTCTACCTCGCCCAAGACGGGCTGGGATTGCCCGATCGCGACTATTATCTGAAATACGGATTTGCCGAGCAAAAGGGCAAATACGAAGCCTATGTCGCCCAAACGCTCAAGGCGATCAATTGGCCGGACGCCGAGGCGCGGGCGGTCGCCATCGTCGATCTCGAATCCGAAATCGCCGCCGCGGGCTGGACGAAGGTCGAACAGCGCGATCCGGTAAAATCCTTCAACCCGATGACACCGGATGAACTGGCCGCCCTGGCGCCGGGTTTTCCGTGGCGTGATTTTCTGACCGCGGCGCGTTTGGGCGCGGTCAAGCGGGTTATCGTCGGCGAAAAATCCGCCTTCCCGCGCCTGGCCGAGATCTACGCCCAGGCGCCGATCGCGACTTTGCAGGCATGGCTGGCGTTCAAGGTCGCCGACAACGCCTCGCCCTATCTGTCCAAGCGCTTCGTCGACGCCAATTACGAGTTCCGCAACAAGACCCTGCAAGGCCAACCGGAGCAAAAACCACGCTGGAAACGCGCTGCCGCCTTGCTCGACAATCAGGTCGGCGAAGCGGTCGGTAAAGCCTATGTCGCCCAATATTTCCCGCCGGAATCGAAAGCCAAGATGGAGGCTTTGATCGGCCAATTGCGCGTCGCCCTGGCCGCGCGGCTGCAGCGCGTCACCTGGATGACGGCGGCGACCCGCGCCAAGGCGGTGGAGAAGCTGTCGCGCTTCACGGTCAAGGTCGGCTATCCGACCGCCTGGCGCGATTACAGCGCCTTGAGGGTCAGTCCCACCGACCTCTACGGCGATGTTGAAAAAGCTACGGCCTTCGATTGGGTGCGACGGGTCAATCGCCTCGACCGCCCCGTCGACCGCACCGAGTGGGATATGACGCCGCAGACCGTCAACGCCTATTACAACCCGCTGCAAAACGAGATCGTGTTTCCCGCCGCCATCCTGCAACCGCCGTTCTTCGATCCCGCCGCCGATATGGCGGTGAACTTCGGCGCGATCGGCGGCGTGATCGGCCATGAAATGACCCACGGCTTCGACGACCAGGGCCGCCAATTCGATGGCTCGGGCGCGCTCGCCGATTGGTGGGCCCCGGACGACGCGGCCAAATACGTCGTGCAAACCAAACGGCTCGGCGCGCAATATTCGGCGTTCGAGCCGATCAAGGGCAGCCACATCAACGGCGATCTCACCATGGGCGAGAACATCGCCGATCTGGGCGGACTATTGCTCGGCCTGGACGCCTACCATTTATCCTTGAAAGGCGGACCCGCTCCAACCCTGGACGGCGTGACGGGCGATCAGCGCGTGTTCTACGGCTGGGGGCAGGTCTGGCGCGGCGCTATTCGCGATAATGCCCTGCGTCAGCAATTGGTCGTCGACCCGCATTCCCCGGCGCACGACCGCGTCGACGGCGTGGTGCGCAATATCGACGCCTGGTACGCCGCGTTCAACATCCAGCCCAGTGATCCGATGTACGTCCCGCCCGAGCAACGCGTCCGAATCTGGTAAACCCCCTTCTCTTCGCCTGCTGGAGAAGCGATTAGGCGTCGGCCGAGCGGTAGGGGGCGCTGAAGCGCCGGGCGCCATTAAGGGTTCTCTTTCTTCCCCGCCGCGCCCATTAGCGTCCGTATAAACACGTCCAAATCTCCCCCCGCGAATAGCGCGCCTTTGATGCCGGCGCGCTGGGCCGCCGCCAGGTCGGAGCTCTTGTCGCCGATCATGACGCACCGCGCCGGGTCGATCGACCAATCGGCGATCGCGCGCAGGATCATGCCGGGATTGGGTTTGCGGTCGGGATGGTCGGGGTGGGAATAGGCGGCCACGGGCGCGTCGGGCAGGAACGGGCAGACGTAAAACGCGTCGATGCGCCCGCCGTGCTGGCGCAAATCGACCTGCATCGCGTCGTGCAGGCGGTGCACGGCGGCTTCGTCGAAATAGCCGCGCGCCACGCCCGATTGATTTGTGGCGACGATCGCCAAGACTCCCGCGCGATTGAGCCGTCGCACCGCCCGCCGCGCGCCGGGCATCCACGTCAAGCGTGACACATCTCCGACATATCCGTGGTCGATATTCAGTACGCCGTCGCGATCGAATATGACGGCGGCGCGACGTTCCAGCGGTTTTTGATCGTTCGTCATTCGCTCAAAGCCTCAACGTTCATTGCCCGTTCATCTACGGTACATCCCTTTGCAAATCATGCCCAAGCCTGCCCCCGATTACATGTCGTCCGCCCTGCGCACGGTGGATGCCGAAATCGAGGGTCTCAAGGCGCTAACCACCGCCTTGCGCGACGGCTTGCGATCGCCCTTCGAGGCCGCCGTCACGTCGATAAACCGCTCGAGCGGGCGCGTCGTCGTCACCGGCATGGGCAAGAGCGGTCATGTCGCGCGCAAGATCGCCGCCACCCTGGCTTCGACCGGGGCGCCGGCGTTTTTCCTGCATCCCGCCGAAGCCAGCCACGGCGATCTGGGCATGGTGGCGCAGGAAGACATCGTTTTGGCGCTGTCCTGGTCGGGCGAGACCCCCGAGCTGCGCGACGTGATCCACTATTGCAAGCGGTTCGATCTTCCGCTGATCGCCATGACCTCCGAGCCCAACAGTGCTCTGGCCTCGGCCGCCGACATTGTCTTGCTGTTGCCGCAGGCCGAGGAAGCCTGTCCCAACGGCTTGGCCCCGACCACCTCGACCACCATGCAGATGGCGTTCGGCGACGCCCTGGCCATCGCCCTGCTGGAAGGTCGCGGCTTTTCCGCCGCCGATTTTCGCGAAGTCCACCCCGGCGGACATTTGGGCTCGCGCTTGATCACGGTGGGAGACTTGATGTCGGTGGGCGAAGATTTGCCGATGGTCGCTCAGACCGCGACCCTGTCGGAGGCGATCTTCGAGATTACCCGTACCCGGCACGGCGGGGTGGCGATCGTCGATCCGCATCGCCGCTTGATCGGGGCCTTCACCGACGGTGATTTGCGCCGCGCCTTGCCCACCGCTAACCTCGCCGATCCGGTGGTCAATCATATGAGTCGGACGCCGGCCTTCGTCGATCCACGACTGCTGGCGACCGAAGCGATCCGCGTCATGAACACGCGCGAGCGGCCGATTTTGTTGATGTTTGTGTGCGAAAACGAACGGTTGGTCGGCGCCGTCAGCATGCATGACTTTCTGCGCGCCGGCATAGCCTGACGCCGGCGGGCCCATCGCGCCGGCCGGCCTTGCATCGCGCGCATTTGCCTATCGGGCGCCCGGCCTTTACCAAGCGGCGCATTATGACCCTTTGCCTTGCAGATATTCAGGCCGCCGCCGCGCGGATCGCCGGCCACGTCGAGCGCACGCCGTGTCGCCATTCCAAAACCCTGTCGCAGATTACCGGCGCCGAGGTGTGGGTGAAGTTCGAGAACCAACAGTTCACCGCCTCGTATAAAGAACGCGGCGCGCTCAACCGCTTGATGCTGCTGACCGAGCAGGAGCGCGCGCGAGGGGTGATCGCCGCCTCCGCCGGCAATCACGCGCAGGGCCTCGCCTACCACGGGGCGCGTCTGGGCGTGCCGGTCACCATCGTCATGCCG
>JANXWN010000040.1 GCA_025351125.1 Caulobacteraceae bacterium
CGCCACCCGGCGCACGAAACAGATCCAGCGGCGTGGTGGCCCCTTCGATGTTATCCGGCGTCGTCGCGCCGGCGATCTGGGCCCCGAACTGCTCTTCGCAGGCGTCGGGAGACCGGTCATAAGTCAGCACCCCGCCTTCGAACGTTTGGCGTTGTCCGTCGGGTGTGTTTTCCGCGTCGCTGATCGGCAGTCCCAAGCGCCCGCCCGGCCCGCCGAACTGAAAATAGGTGCGGTAACAAGCCACCACGGCGTAGACTTGGCCCGCGCGCGGGCCCGAGGCGTGCCAGATGATCGTCCCGCCGGTGAAATTGGCTTCACGCCCGCTCGAGCCCTGCGGCGAGGCCGCCGACGGACGTTCCGGTTCGGTGGGACAGCCCAACCGACCGGTCTCGCCGCCCAAACCGCGCCATTCGCTGAAGATCGGTGCGCTGAGGCTTTGCCGGCACGCGCGATTCGCCGTCGCCTCGCCCGCCGGCGGCGACGTCTCGGGGGCCGAGTGGGCGCCGAGCGCCGCCGCCAGCGCCACGCCGAGGAACGCCAATGGGTCAATCTTCCGTGCGCGTCGTTTGATCATCTCAAAGCCTTACGTCGTATCGCCCAAGATGGGGCTTGCCGAGGCGGCCGCCATCCTCGCGCAGCCCATCGACCTGAGGGCCGGCAGTGCGTATGATCTACGCGCGGCGCGGCGTCTTCATGGCACAAGCGGGTCGCGCCGTACTTTGTCGCACTTGAGGAGCCGCATGGCGAAAGAAGAATTGTTAGAGTTTCCGGGCACGGTGAGTGAGTTGCTGCCCAACGCCACTTTTCGGGTGATGCTGGAGAATGACCACGAGATTATCGCCCATACCGCCGGCAAAATGCGCAAAAACCGCATACGCGTGTTGGCCGGCGACAAGGTGTTGGTTGAAATGACCCCCTACGACCTCAGCAAGGGGCGGATTACCTACCGCTTCAAATAGCGCGGATCCTACCATGGATTGGTTCAAAAATCGGCGCGCCGTGTTGTTTGGCGGCATGGCGTTGGCTTTGATCGCCGGACTGATCATCGCTCTGCTGGTCACAACCAACAGCGCGGCGCCCGAAGGATCACCTCCCGCATCGCAAGGCGGCTTGGTCGTTCAAACCGGTCGCGACGACGATATCAAGCTCGACCCCAAACGGCCGCTGCGCTGTTTTGTCAACGGACGATTCGTCGGTGAATTGCCGCTAAGCGATTGTGCTCAGAAGAACGGCGTCGCTACCGGCGCGCTGGATGTCGGCCTCGATCCCAGCGGAGCTTTGGCCGCGACTCATGACGGCGGCGCCAAACTCACACCATTGGCGGCCGACCCCCATGCCGCCGATGGCGAAGCTATGTCGACGAGCGACTCTGACCTATACGCTATGGGCCAAGATCAAACTGCGCCCAAGTCGGGGCGCAAGACCTCGATTTGTTGGCGTTACATCGATAGTCAGTGGACCCGCGTGGCTGGGGAAATTGATCTAACCGCCTGCGTGCGGGCTATTTTTGCCGGGCATTGCGCGTCGGACGGCAATGCCCTGTTTGGTCGGTGGGGCGAGCGCGGTCTGCGATCGCTGGCGGGACGGATCGATTTGACCTCCGAAGACGGCGATTATCGTCCCCTTACCACCCAAAACTTCGACTGCGCCGTCGCCCCATTCGGTTGAGGCGCCCTAGCGAACAAAAATCGATCCCTGTAATCCCCGAACGAGGAAACGAAAAAATGTCCCGCGTCGCCGTCGCCATCGCCATGATTATCCCGTTTGGTCTCGCCGGTTGCGCCAAAACCCTTGAGGCGCCGGCGGAGCCGGGCGTGTGTTGGCACCTGGTCTCCCTGCCCGGCGGCAAGGTGAAATTCAATCGCTTGGCTGATCATCAATCAAACCTGGAGCATTGCGCCGCGCAATTGGAGATCATGCGACGCAATTTCCGCGCTTTGGGAGCCGGCCAAGACAGCGTGACGGGGGCGTATCAAGGCCAATTTCTGTTTATCCAACCTGAGGGCGTGTTTACCGCTCAAAGTTATAGCGGTTATCGTTATCCCTTTATGGTGCGCACCGGCGACGGGCGGCTGGCCGTACCGGGGGCGATGCCGCATTGACGGCAATAGGTTGTGGATAGAGAACATAAAGAGAACAAAACACTTGCACGGCGCTCAAAGGCTGTTAAGGAAGTTGCTCGACAGATTTCGGCGCGTTTGGTCGCCGGGCAAGCGACGAAGGGATTTTTTAGATGGCCGGCAGCGTCAACAAAGTCATTTTAATCGGTAATCTGGGCCGCGATCCCGAGGTCCGCACCCTAAACTCCGGCGACAAGGTTGCCAGCTTCTCGATCGCTACGTCCGAAACCTGGCGTGATCGCACTTCGGGCGAACGCAAGGAGCGTACGGAATGGCACCGCATTTCAATTTTCAACGACAACTTGGTTAAAGTCGCCGAACAATATCTGCGTAAAGGCTCGAAGGTCTATATCGAAGGCGCCTTGCAGACCCGCAAATACAACGATGCCGCCGGCGTCGAAAAACAGGCGACCGAGATCGTACTGCAGAAATTTCGCGGTGAACTGACAATGCTCGACGGTCGCGGCGACGGTGACGGCGCTGCGCGAGGCGAGGCGGACGCCGGCGGTTATGCGGCCGGACCGCGCGCCGGCTCGTCTGGTCCTCGCGAGACCTTCACCGCCGACCTGGATGACGAGATTCCGTTCTAAGTCCGGCGGGACCGCAATGTTTCCCGGCCCGCTGGTCGGCCAATTATGACCGATGTTGCGGGCATCCTGCCCAGTCAGGCTCTGGACGCCTTGATCGCGTCCGGCGCCATCGCCGCGCCGGCGCCAATCGGCGCCGATCAGGTGCAGCCGGCCAGTCTGGATTTGCGGTTGGGCGCGCGAGCGTGGCGGGTGCGGGCATCGTTTCTGCCGCGCGCCGGCGGTCGCGTGCGCGACCGAATCGCCGATGTCGCCATGCATGAATTGAACTTGACCGCCGGCGCGGTGTTGGAGCGCGGCTGTGTTTATATCGCTGAAATTCAAGAACATCTGGCTTTGCCGCTAAACGTGGCCGGACGCGCCAATCCTAAAAGCTCCACCGGACGGGTCGATCTGTTTGTGCGTCTACTGACCGACGGCCAACCGGCGTTCGACGATATCGCCGATGGCTATGGCGGTCCGCTCTATCTAGAGATCGCACCGCAGACCTTCTCGGTTCTAGTGCGCGCCGGTACGCGGCTCAATCAACTGCGTCTCAAGCGGGGCGCCCCGGCGACGTTGGCGGTTCAGGCGATCGGTGTCGATCTGGCCGGCGGCGTGTGCGGCTATCGCGCGCGTCGACACGCCGGGGTTATCGACATGGATCATGTCGCCGGTCACGATCCGCGCGACTTTTGGGAAGCTTTGACGCCGCGTAGCGGGGAACTGCTGCTTGATCCGGGCGAGTTCTACATTTTGGCGTCTAAAGACCTGATCGATATTCCGGCCCTGCAAGCCGCGGAAATGACCCCCATAGACCCGGCGGTGGGCGAGTTTCGCGTCCACTATGCGGGCTTTTTTGATCCGGGTTTCGGTTCGGCGGCGGCCGGCGGAGAGGGATCGCGCGGGGTGCTCGAGGTGCGCAGCCGGGAAACGCCCTTCCTGCTCGAGGACGGCCAAACCGTGGCGCGTTTGGTATTCGAGCCGCTGACCGCCCATCCGGCCAAACTCTACGGCGCCAGAGGCTCGCACTACCAACGTCAGGGATTGCGGCTATCCAAACATTTTAAGCCTTGGGACTAACCCTGCCGCCTTTCGGTTGCTCAAGGCGCGTCTCGGTCCGCCGGGCGCACTACGAGCTGCGTGTACCAAATGCTGGCCGGGTCGCGGCGTTCGCCGGGCGACGCGATCAGGGTAAGCCATTGCCCCCCACACCCGGACGCCGGGACCGCGACCACGCGGGTCACCGTCCGCCAGTCGCCGTCAGCGGGCGCCGCGCCGAAGGGCGCCCGCGCCACGCCGTCGCCGACGCACTGCAAGGTCCATTCCAAACGTCGCGCCTCGCCCCGCTGGCGCCGTTCATCCCAGCTTAATCGATAGCGTCCCGGCGAAAGGACCAGAAGACGACGGGGGAGGGTCGGGGAGGAGAAGCCGTCGTAGTCCACGTGCAAGGCAAGCCCGGCGCGCCCGGAAGGAGCGGCTTCGACGGCGCTCAGC
>JANXWN010000150.1 GCA_025351125.1 Caulobacteraceae bacterium
TTCGATCGCGCCGCCGCCGCGCGCCTGACAAGCCTCCGCGCGACAGATCTTCACCACATGCCTGCCGGCCGGCGTTCGGCGAAAATCCGAATAGAAGGTCACCACCCCGTGGACATCGGCGCGGCTGATGTTGAGACCGCCCGCTATTATCGCCACCGCCCTATCCGGAATATAGCCAATCTCTTCCAATATAGCGTGCAACAGCGGCAGGAGCCCGCCGCGCACCGATGCATAGCGGTCTACCAGGTCGCCGATAATTGCGTGGCTTTCGTCTTCGCTCATTTGGGGAGACCTTGCGGCGAGCTTCGGCATGCAACCGTGGCGGATTGCGCCAGCAATACAACGGCCGCGAAAGGCCAAAATGTCATCAACTTCCCCATCGACGCCGTTACAACATCGAGGGGATTATCCGGTCCGGCGGTTTGTGGCCGTCCATCCAGGTGCGGATGTTGATAATCACTTTTTCGCCCATGTCGATCCGCCCCTCGATGGTGGCGCTGCTCATGTGCGGCAAGAGAACGACGTTGGGCAGTTTGAGCAATTTGGGATTCACCGCCGGCTCGTGCTCGTAGACATCGAGCCCGGCGCCAGCCAGTTCCCCGCGCTGAAGCATTCCGGCCAGGGCGGCTTCATCGATTATCTCGCCGCGCGCCGTGTTGACCAACAAGGCGTGCGGCTGCAACAGCTTTAACCGGCGCGCCGACAACAGGTGATAGGTGGCCGGCGTGTGCGGGCAATTGACCGACACCACGTCCATCCGCGCCAACATCTGATCGAGACTCTCCCAATAGGTGGCCTCAAGCTCTTCGGCGATGCGCGCACCCACCGGTCGGCGGTTGTGATAGTGGATCGCCAAACCAAAAGCGCGAGCCCGTTTTGCGAGAGACTGACCGATCCGGCCCATTCCGACGATGCCCAGTCGCTTGCCCCACAGGCGCCGCCCGAGCATCCAGGTCGGCGACCAGCCGTGAAATTCGCCAGCCTGAACGATATTGGCGCCCTCCACGACGCGGCGCGCCGATGCGAGAATCAACCCCATCGTCAAATCAGCGGTGTCTTCGGTCAGGACGCCGGGCGTATTAGTGACGATGATGCCGCGCTTATGCGCCGCCGCCACGTCGATATGATCGACGCCGACGCCAAAATTGGCGATCAGTTTGAGCGTCTCGCCAGCCTGATCGATGACCGAGCCATCGACGCGGTCGGTAATGGTGCAGGCCAGGACTTCGGCGCGGGACATGGCCGCTCCCAAGGCGTTGGCGGTCATCGGCGTATCGTCGAGGTTCAGCTCGGTGTCGAACAATTCACGCATACGGGTCTCCACCGCGTCGGGGAGCTTGCGTGTGACGACGACTTTAGGCTTACGATGGGCCATGCGCGGGTCTGATCAAAAATCGATGTGGCGCGACGGTCATGTCGCGTGTCTTAACAAAACGCGTTTGCGTCGCCAAGCAAGCCCGAAGTGGCGCGCGGCGCAATTCGCGGTCTGCTGGGTGCTGTTTTTCGGCGCCGGCCTCGCGGGGTGCGGTGACCACGTCGCCGAGGGAAAGGATTGCCCGCAGGCGCAACGCGCCCATACGCTGTCGGGTTTTTGTGTGCCGCGTTACGTCAGCCTAAAACGCGGCGAGGTCTATGGCCGCAAAGGCCCCGGCAAGGACTATCCGGCGCTGTGGATCTATCACGTCAAAGGGCTTCCGGTGCAGGTGGTGGGCGAAACCGCCGACTGGCGGCGAATCTGCGATCCCGACGGCGGGGCGATCTGGGTGCACCGCTCCATGGTCGACGGCAAGCGCACCGTCATGGCGGTCGGGGCGTCGCCGGCGCCGATGTTGAAGCAAGCCAAGCTTGGGGCCACGGCGGCCGGCTTCCTCACGCCCCGCGCTCTGGCTGGCCTGGACCGTTGCGCGGGCGGCTGGTGCAAAGTCACCGTCGGCGGTGTTTCCGGCTGGCTGCGGGCCGACCAAGTGTGGGGTATCGCCGCTTTACCGCAGTGCCGTTGACACCGTCGCGGTTGAGCGTTCTGGTGTCGGCGTGCTAACGCCATTGTCATGAGCATCACCCGTCCGACCAGTTTCGAGCACGACGCCCTGTTGGCCTGTGGTCGCGGCGAGATGTTCGGCCCCGGTAACGCGCAACTTCCCGCGCCTCCGATGCTGATGTTCGACCGCATCACGCAAATCGCCGCCGAGGGCGGTGTTTACGGCAAGGGTCAGGTCGTCGCCGAGCTCGATATCCGAAGCGACTTGTGGTTCTTCGGCTGTCACTTCATTGGTGATCCGGTGATGCCCGGGTGCTTGGGCTTGGACGCCATGTGGCAATTGGTGGGGTTTTTTCTCGGCTGGTCCGGCGCGCCGGGTCGCGGTCGGGCTTTGGGCGTGGGCGAAGTCAGATTTTCCGGCGAGGTGACGCCTAAAATCTCGAGGGTGACCTATCGCATCGATTTGAAACGCGTCATCCTCAGGCGATTGGTCCTCGGCGTCGGCGACGGGGTGCTTGAAGCTGACGGCAAGCCCATCTACGAGGCGAAGGACTTGCGGGTCGGCCTCTACAAAACCACCGATCCGGTCTGACGGTTTAGCGAGGAGGCTTTTCATGCGGCGCGTTGCCGTCACCGGCATGGGTATCGTGTCCTCCATCGGCGGAACCGTGGCGGACGTGCGAGCCGCGCTACGCGACGGGCGATCGGGCATCGTCGCCTCGCCGGTCTATGCCGACATGGGGTTTCGCTGTCAGGTCCACGCTCCCCCGCTGATCGACGACTGGCAGTCGCTGATCGACCGGCGCGCCGCGCGTTTCTTGGCCGAAGGCACGGCGTATGGTCATATCGCCATGGAACAGGCCATCGCCGACTCGGGACTGTCTCCCGAAGAGGTGTCGCACGAACGCACCGGTTTGATCGTCGGCTCCGGCGGCGCGTCGACGCGGGCGATCGTTGAGGCGGCCGACATCGCGCGAACCAGGGGCGTCAAGCGGATCGGCCCCTTCGCGGTTCCCAAGGCGATGAGTTCCGGCCCTTCCGCCACCCTCGCCACTTGGTTCAAAATACGCGGAATTAACTATTCGATCTCGTCGGCGTGCGCGACCTCGACGCACTGTATCGGCGCCGCTTACGAGCAGATCCAATTGGGCAATCAGGACGTGATGTTCGCCGGGGGCTGCGAGGAGTTGGACTGGACCTTATCGTCGCTGTTCGACGCGATGGGCGCCATGTCGTCGAATTTCAACGACACCCCGACGCGCGCCAGCCGGCCGTATGACATCGATCGCGACGGCTTCGTGATCGCGGGCGGCGGCGGCATGATGGTGCTGGAAGCCTATGATCGGGCGGTCGCGCGCGGGGCGACAATCCACGGCGAAATACTGGGGTACGCCGCCAATTCGGACGGTCACGACATGGTCGCGCCATCCGGCGAGGGCGCTGCGCGTTGTATGCGACTGGCGATGCGCGGCTTGCAGGGGCGAAAGATTGATTATCTCAATCCTCACGGAACCGGCACTCCGGTCGGCGACTCCAAGGAAATGGGCGCGGTGCGAGAGGTGTTCGGTAATGGCGCGCCGGCGATATCGTCGACCAAATCGCTTACTGGCCACAGCCTGGGCGCCGCGGGCGTGCAAGAGGCAATCTACAGTGTACTGATGATGCAAGACGGTTTCGTGTCCGCCAGCGCCAACATCGAGACGCTCGACCGCGAGTTCGAGGGCTTGCCGATCGCCCGCACACGGATCGATCTGTCGATCGACACGGTGATGTCCAACAGTTTCGGCTTTGGCGGCACCAACGGTTGTGTTGTGATCGGAAAGGTCTAGCGCGGTACGAATTGCTCCGCCTCGAACCG
>JANXWN010000113.1 GCA_025351125.1 Caulobacteraceae bacterium
ATCACAAATCGGGCAATCCAATGGGTGGTTGATCAACAGAAATTCCATCACGCCCTCGCGGGCTTTCTTCACCATCGGCGAGTTGGTGATAATTTCCTGCCCATCCGCTGCCGGCAGGGCGCACGAGGCCTGAGGTTTGGGCGGTCCGGGCTTCACTTCCACCAGACACATCCGGCAGTTGCCGGCGATCGACAGTCGCTCATGATAGCAAAACCGCGGGATCTCCTCGCCCGCGAGTTCGGCGACCTGCAGCACGGTCATGCCGTTCTCGAACTCGACATCGACGCCGTTAACTTTAGCGGTAGGCATCAGCTGTCTTCGTTTGAATGGGTGCGTGCGGGGTCTTCGTAGAAATCATGGCGGGGGCAATAGCGCTCTACTCCGCCGCGATCAATGTCGCGCCGGCGAAGTTTGCGCGTCTTGAACGGTAGTTGGCGATACGCGCTTCGATCTCCGGCCGGAAATGGCGGAACAAGCCTTGAATCGGCCAAGCGGCAGCATCGCCAAGGCCGCAGATGGTGTGGCCCTCGACCTGGCTGGCCACGTCCAAAAGCATGTCGATTTCCTTGGGCTCGGCTTCGCCGGTCACCATGCGCTCCATGATCCGCCACATCCAGCCGGTGCCCTCGCGGCACGGCGTGCACTGGCCGCAGCTTTCATGTTTGTAGAAATATGACAGTCGCGCGATGGCCGCGACGATGTCGCAATCCTTATCCATCACGATCATCGCCGCGGTGCCCAGGCCCGATTTCCGGGCGGCCAAATCGTCGAAGTCCATCAAGGCGACCTCGGCTTCCTCGGCCGGGATCATCCGCACCGACGAGCCGCCTGGGATTACCGCTTTCAGATTACCCCAGCCCCCGCGCACGCCGCCGAAATGCTCGTCAATCAGCTGGCGCAAGGGAATCGACATGGCTTCTTCGACGACGCACGGCTTGTTTACATGGCCGGACGCGCTCATCAATTTGGTGCCGGTGTTCTTAGGACGACCAAAACCCGCGAACCACTCTGCCCCGCGCCGCAAAATTTCCGGGGCGACGGCGATGGATTCCACATTGTTCACGGTCGTCGGACAGCCATAGACGCCCGCGCCGGCGGGGAATGGAGGTTTCAGACGCGGCTGCCCTTTTTTGCCCTCCAAGCTTTCCAGTAGGGCCATTTCGTCGCCGCAGATATAAGCGCCGCCGCCGTGGGTGACGCGGATGTTGCAATCCCAGCCGTGGATATTGTCCTTGCCGATCAACTTGGCCGCGTAAGCTTCCAGCAAGGCCGCTTCGAGCCGCTCGCGCTCCAGGACATATTCGCCGCGAATATAGATAAAACAGTCGTGCGCTCGAATGGCGTAGGCCGCCACCAGGCAGCCCTCGATCAGGCGGTGCGGATCGCCGCGCATAATCTCGCGATCTTTACAGGTGCCAGGCTCGGATTCGTCGGCATTGACCACCAGATAGTGTGGCCGCTCACTTTCCTGTTTGGGCATGAAGGTCCACTTCAGGCCGGTGGCGAAACCGGCGCCGCCACGCCCGCGCAAGCCCGAGGCCTTAATCTGGTCGCAAACCCATTCGGGTGAATAGCTCAGCATTTCGACCGTGCCATTCCACACGCCGCGCGCCTTCGCCCCCTCGAGCCGCCAGTCATGCAGACCGTAGAGATTGGTGAAAATGCGATCTTTGTCTTCCAGCATGCCGATCATGAGCCAACTTCGGGTATCGGAGGATTGGCGCGCCAAAAGGCGATGCCTTTAAAAATACCAAGGGCGAATAGTCCCCATCCGAAGACGATGACCGCAAGCCCGGCGTAGGGCGCCCAACGCGGAAATCCCGTCACGTATTGTCCCGCAACAATCAAAACGAGACCGATCAGACAGGCGACGACGCCGGCGCTTGTCGCGGCGCGATGGTCGGCGCGGAGGGCCTTGAGCCGCGCGAGGTATCGATCTTGAGCTGCGGTCATCTCGATCACAACGCCCCGACCTTTTCCGGCGCGTTGGGCAGTTTGCTCGTCTTCGCCCGCGAGCCGTCATACAGCGCCGGATCGGTCAAACTCAGCGGACCGCCTTGCGGCGCGCAACCGGTGCGACCGATGGAGGATCCGGGTGGCGGCGTCTTGCCGCCCGCAAGTTCGTCCAGCAATCCGTTGAGGCTCTCGACCGTCAAGTCTTCGTAATAATAGTCGTTGATCGCCACCATCGGCGCATTGGCGCAGGCGCCCATGCATTCGACCTCCTCCCACGAAAACCGACCGTCCGGCGACGCCGGTCCCCGATGCCCAATACGTTGATCTAGCACGGTTTTCAGCGCGTTGGCCCCGCGCAACATGCAAGGTGTCGTGCCGCACAATTGCACATGGGCGACCGTGCCCACCGGCGAGAGCTGAAACATGGTGTAAAAGGTAACGATTTCAAGCACGCGAATAACAGGCATGGCCAGCAACTCGGCTACCACGCGCAAGGCCGGTTCAGGCACCCAGCCCTCTTGTTTTTGCACCAGCCAAAGTACGGGGATCACCGCCGATTGCGCGCGGCCTTGCGGAAACTTCGCGACCCACCCTTGCGCCTGTTCGGTCGCTTCGGCGGAAAACGCGAATGACGGGGGCTGGTCCTTGGCCAGGCGACGAACGCTCACCGGTCGATCTCTCCGAACACGATATCGAGCGAACCTATAATGGCGCTGACGTCGGCGAGCATATGGCCTCTATTCATCCAATCCATCGCCGCCAAATGCGGAAACCCCGGCGCACGAATCTTGCAGCGATAGGGCTTGTTGGTGCCGTCGGCGATCAGATACACGCCAAACTCGCCTTTGGGGGCCTCGACCGTGGCGTAGACTTCGCCGGCGGGCACGTGAAAGCCTTCACTGTAAAGCTTGAAGTGATGGATCAGAGCTTCCATCGACTGCTTCATCTCGCCGCGCCGGGGCGGGCTGACCTTATGGTCGTCAGACAACACCAATCCTGGTGTATTCCGCAACAAGTCAATGCATTGTCGAATTATTTTCACCGACTGACGAGACTCTTCGACTCGGCACAGATAGCGATCGTAGCAATCGCCGTGCACGCCCAGTGGGATATCGAAGTCTAATTCATCGTAGATTTCGTAGGGTTGGTTGCGTCGCAGGTCCCAAGCGACGCCCGATCCGCGCAACATGACGCCGGTGAATCCCCACGCCAGCGCCTGTTCCTTATTCACCACGCCGATATCGACGTTGCGTTGTTTGAAGATGCGGTTGCCGGTGATCAAGGTTTCGATATCGTTCAGGTATTTGGGAAACGCGACGGCCCAGGAGTCGATGTCTTCGATCAGCGTAGGCGGTAAATCCTGTCGCACGCCGCCGGGGCGAAAATAGTTGGCGTGCATCCGTGCGCCGGACGCGCGCTCGTAGAACACCATCAGCTTTTCACGCTCTTCGAAACCCCATAGCGGCGGGGTCAGGGCGCCGACGTCCAGCGCCTGGGTGGTAACGTTCATCAGATGGTTGAGAATGCGGCCGATTTCGCAATACAGTACGCGAATGATCTGGCCGCGACGGGGAACCTCCAACCCCATCAGCCGCTCAATCGCCAGCACGAACGCGTGCTCCTGATTCATCGGCGCGACATAGTCGAGACGGTCGAAATACGGCGTATTTTGTGTGTAGGGCCGCGCTTCGATCAGTTTTTCGGTGCCGCGATGCAAAAGACCGATATGCGGATCCACACGTTCGACCAATTCTCCATCCAATTCGACAATCAGGCGTAAAACACCATGTGCCGCCGGGTGTTGGGGTCCAAAGTTAAGGCTAAATTTGCGGACCGGAGTTTCGGGAAAGGCCGGCCGCGCCGCATCAATGTTCATGACTTGGCCCCCGCCTTTTCGTCGCCCGGCAGCTCATACGGATAGCCCTGCCCCGGCTTGGCGTAGTCGGCGCCCTCCCACGGCGAGAGGAAATCCCAATTGCGGAATTCGACCGATTTCACCGGCTCATAGATCACCCGCTTGAGTTCGTCGTCGTAACGTACTTCGACATAGCCGCTCATCGGGAAGTCTTTACGTAACGGATGACCGTGAAATCCATAGTCGGTCAGCAGGCGACGCAGGTCCGGGTGGCCGGAGAAAAATACGCCATACATGTCGAAAGCTTCGCGTTCGAACCATTCGGCGGCCGGAAAAATACCGATGACGGAAGCAATGGCGGTTTCTTCATCGGTTTTTATTTTCAATCGGATACGGCGGTTTTTTGTCAGGGACAGCAAATGATACACGACATCGAAGCGCAGTGGGCGTTCGGGGTAATCCACGCCGCACAAATCCATCAATTGATGAAATTGCAGCGCCGGATCGTCTCGCAAAAACGTCAGAGCATCGATGATGCGATCCGCCGGTCCCACAACCGTCAATTCTCCGTGCGCGACCGAGAATCCGCTGATTGCGCCGCCGCCGCCGGCCACCACCTGTTGGCCCAAGACGGTTAGGGCATCATCGTCCACGCGCCAATTCATCGCGGGGCCC
>JANXWN010000118.1 GCA_025351125.1 Caulobacteraceae bacterium
TTAAGGTAGCGCTGGAGGCGACTCCACCGGAACTGGCCGCGGATATTGCCGACAAGGGTATAATGCTTACGGGTGGCGGCGCCCTGCTGCGGGGTCTCGACCTGGAAATTCGCGATCATACAGGACTTCCGGTGACGGTCGCAGATGACCCACTGTCCTGCGTCGCGCTCGGTTGCGGGAAGGTGCTCGAGCACCCGCGATGGATGAAGGGTCTGCTTGAATCCAGTCTTTTTTAGTGGCGCGGGGGGACTTGATTGGCTCTGCGCGATGGTGCTCTAGGCGACATTAAAGCGCCGCTGGCGTGGTTAGCCGGCGCGGCGGTCGTTGTCGCGGCGTTGACCGCGCTCGCACTCTTCGCGGGCGACCGTCGTGAGGATGTCCAATCAAACGCAGTTCTGGCGACTCGCCGCGCCGCGGTTCGCGTCGCCGCGCCAGTGGGGGGGGCGCTTGCTGTACCGCTTGGTTGGGTGCAAGGAGCATCTAACTCGGTGCAGGATTATCTGCTCGCAGGGAGCCAGAATCGCGATCTGAAGCAGGCGTTGATCGCTGACCAAGCCTGGAAGGACGAAGTCGCGTCGCTGCGCTTTGAAAACGCTCGATTGCGAACCTTATTGGGGGTCAAGACCGACCCGGCCATGCCGATGGTATTCGCCAAGACCGTGCTTGATGCGCGTGGACCGTTCGCCAACACTCGTGTGGCCAACGCTGGGGCAGCGCAGGGCGTCATCGAGGGAAATCCGGTTTTGAGCGAGCACGGGCTGGTCGGTCGGATCACCGGCGTTTCCGAACAGGCAAGTCGGATCATGTTGTTGACGGATGTGGAAAGTCACACACCGGTGCTCATCGCGCGCGATAACGGGCGGGCGATATTGACCGGCGACGGCGGAAGCAACCCCCGCCTTGATTATATCCGGACCTCTGATCGCTTGCGGGCCGGCGACCGCATCTTGACCTCCGGCGACGGCGGTGTCTTGCCGCGCGGTCTTCCGGTCGGCGCGGCGGTGCTAGGCATGGACGGCCAGTGGCGTGTCGCGTTGGATGCCGATTCAACGCCGATCGACGATGTGCGAATTTTGCTGTTCAAAGATTTTTCGCAGGTCGCGACACCGTCCTTGCTCGCGCCTGGCGCACCGCCGACCACCAGAACCGGCGCGCCTTTATCAGTTCCCCCGCTCGCAATCGGTCAGCCCCCGGCGGTCGCGCCAGAAACGCTCCGTCCGTGAACCCCGCCTCGCGGTCCCTACAGCCAGCCTTTTGGATCGGAATTCCGGCCCTGGTCTGTATCGTGGCGACAATAATTTTCGCGCTTCCGATGCGCGTCGCGGCGATGCAAATGCCCGAGCCGGTGTTCGGTTTGGCGCCGGCGTTCGCCTGGGCGATGATACGTCCGTCGGTTCTGCCGGCGGTGGCCTTGTTGCTGCTTGGCCTGTTTCAGGATTTGTTGTGGAACACGCCGCTCGGATTTTGGCCGCTTTGTCTCTTGAGCGTTCACGCCTTGACCCTGATTGTGCGTGCGTCCTTGTCCGGTCAGAGTTACTGGGTTTTGTGGGGCTGGTTCGGAGCCGGTTGCGCCTTGGCGTTCGGAGTGGGCGTGGTGTTGTCGACCATCGCATCCGGTACGGTTCCGGCTCTGACGGGCGTTGCTGCGCAGTGGTTGGTCAGCGCCGCGCTGTATCCTTTCGCCGATCATCTGATCAATCGCTATGATGATGCTGATGTGCGGTTCCGATGATTGAGCCGTCGATTTTTATGGATGAGGTCAACGAGCGTCAGGGGACCTTCCAACGGCGGGCGTTCCTGCTCGGCGGCGCGTTCGGAGTCGGTCTCGTCGCGCTGGGCGCGCGTTTGGCGAATTTGCAGCTTTTGGACGCCGCGCGCTACACCATGTTGTCGGAGCATAATCAGTTCCAATTTCTGTTGACGGCGCCGCCACGAGGATTGATTCTAGATCGTTACGGGGTCGTTCTGGCGTCGAACCGCCCTGATTTTCGCCTACTGCTGGCGAAGGACGACAACATCGATATCGATGCGGCTCTAGCCAATTTGACCGCGCTGGTGCCCATGGACGACGCCCGGCTCAAGCGGCTGCGCGCCGATATCGACGCCGCGCCACGAAAGGCGCCGGTTGCGCTGGTCGAGGACATGACGTGGGAAGAATTCTCGCGGGTCAATGTGCGGGCGCCGGAATTGCCCGGTGTCACGGCCGACATGGGCGAAGTACGGGTTTACCCCTTCTCAGGCGCCTTCGCGCACGTCATCGGCTACGTCGCCAAAGTCAACGCGAAGGACGTAACAAAAACCGGTCCTAACGCCGAACCGATTTTGCTAAATCCAGGATTCAGAATTGGCAAGCAGGGCGTTGAGAAAGCGTTTGATCTTCCGCTTCGAGGAACGGCGGGCGCGCGGAAGGTGGAGGTCGATGTCAAAGGCCGCGTCGTTCGCCACGATTCCACCGGCGACATCGCGGCCGTTCCCGGCTCGCCCATTCAGCTAACGCTCGACGCTGACATCCAAAATCGTGGTCTGGAGATATTTGGCGAGGATAGTGGCGCGGCGGTCATGATGGACTGCCGCAGCGGCGATGTGCTTTGCCTTTTGTCCGCGCCCAGTTTCGACGCCAATCGCTTCGTTAAAGGCTTAACCACCGCCGAATACAAGGCCCTGTCGGACTATGATCGTAAGCCGCTTTTCGACAAAGCCCTAAGCGCGACCTATCCGCCCGGCTCGACTTTTAAAACCATGGTGTCCCTGGCGGCGCTGGAGAATGGCGTCGATCCTGAGCTCACGCGGGTTTGCCATGGCGCGTGGGCCTATGGCGGACGGACGTGGCATTGCGACTCAGTTCACGGGGCTGTGAACATGCACAACGCCATTAAAACGTCGTGCGACATCTATTTTTACCAGACGGCGTTGGCCGTTGGTCCGGACAAGATTGCCCGCATGGCTCGGCAATTTGGCCTTGGCGAAGTGTTTGATATCGGAATTCCGGGACAACATCCCGGGCTCGTCCCTGATCCCGCATACAAGCGATACCGCTTTCCCAAAGATCCGGTTTGGCACGGTGGTGAAACGCCTAGTCTCGGCATTGGTCAAGGCTATTTGAATCTTAACGCGCTGCAACTGTGCGTCATGGTGGCGCGCTTAGCTAACGGCGTAACCGCCTTAAATCCGCGCTTAATCCATTCGATCGGCGGGATTGTGCAGCCATCGCGGTTGCAAGCGCCGGCTCTGCCCGTAGCGAAGGAACATCTCGCGCTGGTGCGAGACGCCATGGCGTCGGTTGTAAACGATCCGGGGGGCACGGCCTATGCCAACATTCGCACCCACCTGAACCTGGGACCGATTAAAATGGCCGGAAAAACCGGCACGGCACAGGCGCATTCTTAT
>JANXWN010000121.1 GCA_025351125.1 Caulobacteraceae bacterium
GTGCCGAAGTCAATGCCGATAGCGGCGGGCGTCGTCACGGTCGAGCATCCTCGTGCGGCAGGGCGCGCGGACTTACAGGGATCGGGGACGGATTTCCAGGGGCGGGTTTCCGGAGCGCGGTCGCCTCCATGGCGAGAGTCCAAGTCGCGAACCCCGCGGAAATCCCTGGAGCATCGAGAACGGGGTTTTTAACCTGGGCGACTCGACGCCGCGATAGTCAATTTCGGTGACGGCGGAGCAATTTGCCCGCGCCTCAGGTTTGGAGTGCCCCCCAAATGGGGATATCTGACATTCTGCGGGCGTGTCACGGAGGTTGACGACGTTACGTCGACATCAAGGGGCCTCTATGAAACCGTTAGTTACCGTCGGCACTCCGGCAATTCTTTTGTCTGCCGTCGCCGCCCGTCGCGTCGCCAGTCCTTCCCTCGCGATTTGATCTACCAGGAAAAAACGACCCATGAACCGTCTCACCGTTCTCGCCCGCGGCCTCGCCGCCGGCGCCCTCGCCCTGACCGCCCTGCCGGTCGCCGCCCAGAACCGGGAAATGGGCGCGATTCAGCAAGGGGGTATGTTCGGCCGTATGACCGCGCCGGACGAATTCAAGATTTTCCACGGCGGCGAGTTCAAAGGCGCGCACAAGGTGGGAATCTCGGTGTTCAACGTCGCCTTCCCCAACGAAAATCATTTTACCGCGCCATCCAGCGGTCGCGCCCAGCTGTTCTCCCGCAGCGGGCCCGTTTTGCGAACCTCGCTCAGCGGTGTCGATCGCGCTACACGCCAGCGTATCGCCGACAAAGCCTACGCCCTGTTCGTCAAACAGTTGACCGCCGCCGGCTACGAGGTGGTCGATCAAACCGAGTTAGCGCGGTTGGCGCCGGAATTCGCCACATGGTCGTCCGAGCCTAACTTCAGCCAAGGCAAGTACGGAACTTATGTGGCGCCTACCGGTCAATCGGTGCGTTTTCTCCCCGGCGACGCGTCTAAACGCGATACGACATCCAATGCCTTCGGAACGCAGATGGCCATTTTCGCCGTCGCGGGCGGGACGCAGGCCTTCAAGCGTTCGCCATACATCGCGCACGACGGCAATCTGGGCATTATCGCCGTCAACATCGTGGTGGATTACGGCGTCTATTCGGACGTCCACAGTCGGGCCTCGTTCCAGCCGAACGTCACCATCGGCGCCGGAAATGTGATCGATCGCGCAACGATGATTGAGTATTGGGGCACCCACTCTGGCGGATTTCCCGCCTACGCCTTCTTGCAGCAGCCGATCCTGCGCGCCGACCGTGATTTTCGCGCCGCGCAAAGCAGCGACAAGACCGACATCGATGTGGTAGCCGATCCGGCCAAGTTCGAATTCGCCGCCGACGAAGTTATGGGGGTTGCCGTACCCAAGCTGGTGGCGGTCATGGCGTCGGGGCGGTAATCTCGCCGGGCCCGCCGCGCCAAGCCCGAAATAACTCCACCGGCTACCGGTCTTCGGAAAGGATCCCATGCTCGAGTCTCGCATCAACCGCCCGGTCGCGCTGGCCGCCGTCTTCTACGCGACCGCGGTTTTGATCGCCTCCGCCGCGCAAGCGCAGGTCGACCGCGAAGCGACGATTCGGCGCGAAGGCCACGAGGCGGCGGCGGCCGAATACAACAGGATCCACGACTCCATCGCCGACGACGACCGCAGTCGCGCCGATCAGGCCGCGCACGCCCAGGCCCTGCAGGACCAAATCCAGGCCGACTATCAGCGCGCGCGCGCCGCCGAGATTCTGCGAAACGCTCATTGGCAAACCAAGCCCACGAGATCCCAAGAGGCGTGGAAAGCGAAAAACCAAAGCGAATGGGAGCAGCGCGACCGCGAGGCGGCGGCGCGCCAGTAACCAAAACACGCCATACCCGCGGCTCTGGTTGCTGGGCCGAAGAACGAATTTGCCTTACGGCTTACCGGTCGTGCGCGGATCGCGGGTTGGACAATCGGTCGTGTCCGGCTTGCGCCGCTGTCCTCGCCGACGAGTTCGTGGATTAGGCCCCGCGCCAATTGCCGTGAAAGCCGAAGGGGACACGGGCCGGAACTTTGGCCGAGGCGATCGGACCGGCGGCGATATCTTGCGCGTCGAACACCAGGAAATCGCCGTGGTCGTCCTGACCGCGATGGGCCACCGCAACCAGCCAGCCGTCGCCTTCCACCGCGCTCGCCGAGCGGGGGACGAATATCGGTTCACCCGTCGCGTCGCCGATCGGAAGGTCATAGACGCTGCGTTTGCCGCTACTCAAATCGATATGAGCGATGGAATCGAACGACATGCCGCCGGGCTTACGGGTGGCGGCAAACCAGCCGTGACGGTACGAAAGCCCGGTCCGGCGCTCATCGAAGCGGGGAAATTCACCGGCCAGATCATCGAGCGGCGTGCGTTTGATTTGATTGGAGTCGCCCGCCATATCGAGAGTCCAGCGCACCAGCCGCGCGGCGGTCTTGGCGCCTCGGCTGCCGTCGGCGTTCGGGAACAATGGCGCAGTCGGGTATTCCATGACGTCGGCATGGATCAAATCGCCTTCTTCCCACGCGTTCATCGGGTGGAACACGTAGCAAGCCTCGACCTCGAACCAGCGCATGGTCTCGACACCGGCGTTGCGCGCCATGACGCCGACGAAAGCGCCCTTGTCCGGCTCCCACGCATAGGCGGGACCGCCGGTCATCACCCGCTCAATATCGCCGGTCAGCGGCAGGATCGGGAAGAGGACATGCCGGTCGGTGACCATGAAGTCGTGCACCATGCTGGAGTACGGCGCTTCAAAATCGTCGCGTCGCACGACTTTTCCGGTCCTGTCGGTGACGCCGTAGGAAACGGTGTTGGTGAAAAAACCGTCGCCCACCGAATAGCCGAACCAAATCATTTCGCCGGTCACGGGATCGAGCTTGGGGTGGGCGGTGACGCGGCCGCTGTAAGCCTGAGCATAGCCGCGTGTGTCGAGGGTGACAGGGTCGAGCTCGGTGGGCATGTGCCCCTCTTCCAGAGCGAACAGCTTTCCGGCATGCCAGACGATATTGGTGTTGGCCACGCCGCCGTCCTGGCCCATCACCGACGGATCGCTGGTCATCGGATTGCCGAAGGTGCCGAACATCGAAGCGCCGGCGGTGTTTTCCAAACGCCATTTGGGAGTGCGGACATAGCGGTTGCGATAGCGCACCTTGCCGTCCTCGACGAAAAAGCCGTGAATCATGCCATCGCCGGCGAACCAATGATGGTCTGGATCGCGCGGCGCGAACTGCGGGTTGGGTCCATTGCGGTAAAGAGCGCCGGCCATGTCGGGCGGGATTTGGCCGGTCACGGTCAGATCAAGATCCAGTTCGTCGGTCACCGGCGCGAAATTTCCGGTGAGATAAGGATTGA
>JANXWN010000198.1 GCA_025351125.1 Caulobacteraceae bacterium
TTGCCCTGCGCCGCCTTGACCGGATCGCGAAACGGCACGCGATTGATGCCGACATCAATGACCGCCGCGCCCGGCTTGATCCAATCGCCGCGGATCATCTCGGGACGACCGACCGCGGCCACCAGAATGTCCGCCTCGCGGCAGATCGCCGGCAGATCGCGGCTGCGCGAATGGGCGATGGTCACCGTGCAATCGGCGCCCAGCAGCAATTGCGCCACCGGCCGACCCACCAAAACCGATCGTCCGACCACCACGGCCCGTTTGCCGCTCAAATCGCCGAGAACCTCGCGCAAGAGATACAGGCATCCCACGGGCGTACACGAGACCAGGCCCGGCTGCCCGTTCGCCAAACGCCCGGCGTTAACCGTTGTAAGTCCGTCGACGTCCTTGTCGGGATGAATCGTGGCGATCACCGCCGCCCAGTCCATTCCGCGCGGCAAGGGAAGTTGCACCAGGATGCCATGAATAGCCTGATCGGCATTGAGAGTGTTTACGAGACCGACCACATCGCCTTGCGTCGCATCGGCCGGTAGGCGGTGAGTGACCGAATGCATGCCGACCGCCAGGCTCTGCTCGCCCTTGGATTTGACGTAAACCGCGCTGGCCGCGTCGTCGCCGACCAGCACCACCGCCAAGCCGGGCTTGAGGCCATGATCGGCCACCAGACGCGCGACCTCGACGGCGACGCGACCGCGAAGCGCGTCCGCCTGCGCCTTGCCGTCGATGATGATCGCCTGAGTCATGCGCCGGTCCAGGGTTTTCGGGTGAAGCGGGACCTACCGTCCGCAACCGAGTCGCGCAATCAGGGCGATGATGGACCCCGCCGCGATTAGACGAGCGTCCGCGATCGTTTGCCGTCTCGGGTTCCGAAGTAGGCGAAGGCGATGAACACCGCCTGCAAAGGTACGCGCATCCACAAATAGTTGGGCGCGTTGACGTAGCTGGGGACGTTCGTCGGCACCGTCCAGCCATAGATGTTGAACGGCAGAACCAGCGCTAGATAGGCGATGATCACCCATCCGGTAATCGGCGCCCAGCGTGTCCAGATCAAGACGGCGAAGGCCAATTCCACCGCGCCGCTGGCGTAGCTCAGCACGGTCCGGAGGGGAAATGCGGGCGGGATCAACGCCACGACCGCCGCAGGATGCAGAATGTGCGCGTACAAGCCGAAGAAGCCGAACAGCAGGGTCAGATAAAGTTTGGCGACGTCGGCCCAGCGAAACGGGCCGGAGCTACGGACGGCATTGACCAGCGCCACGAGCAGGATCGGCCCAAGGATAATCGCGATCGCGATCAACAGTTTCGGCATGTTTCCCTCTTCAATCTGGACGCGCCGCGGCAGTGTGGTGCACGACGGCGGTGTTGCAACCCATTAGATTTTTCGCCTTTGCCGGCGTTCAATCAGCGCCGTAAAGCGAGTCCCAGGGGTCGGTCCTGCCCGCTTCGACATCTTCGACGTTTAGAGAGGGCCAGCCAACCTGAGCGTGAGCGCTCGCCCGCCACGCGTCCACGATCATATCGCGCAGTTCCGTGGCGCCGGCGGCCAGGCGAGCGGCGATAAACGCGCGACTGCGCACGTCGCCGCCCTTGAACGCACCGTCTTTTTGCAATTGATAAAGCGGTATCACCTGCAAATGCGTGGCCGCCAGATAGCGGGCCGTGCGCTCGGCTATGCCGCATTCGCAGTCGACGTAGGGCCCCATCACCGCCCTGACGCTCGTTTCGTCGATATAATCGTGCACCATCGCGCCTTCGAAACGCGCGTGCAGACGGCCCTGTGTGAAACCACCGGGATTAGGGTATTCACCCCACCCGTTGAAATGAATGGTGACGTGCAACGGTTGGCTGCCATCGCCGACAAAATGCGCCAGAGCCCCGATGTCACGCAGAATCAAAGCCCGTCGCTGAGCCAGATCAGCGGCGAACCAAGCCCGTCGGCCGTGGCTTGAGCTGGTCTTGACGGCTATGTTTTCCACCCGCCAATAGGCAAAATCCTTGGTCACTTGCTGCCAGTTTTCGATGATGGCGTAGGGCAGCCAGCCGGCCTTCCAGCTGTCGGCGCCGGCGGCGCGCAGCGCGGTGTCATAAGCTTCACGGGTCGCCGGCAAGGCGTCCAAACTCGGGCCGCCGAGCACCGAACCGTCATCGGATAGATCAAGGAAATGCGCCGGATCACGATCGGAGTCATGTTGCTTGCCGGCGTTTTTGTCCCGGTCCGGTTCGCGCGCCAACTCGCCGATCGCATCGATCGATTGCGGCGTTAGCAGAAAGCTGGGAAGATTGGCTGGCAAGGTCCGCGCCGCCAATCGCCCTATCAGGCGGTGACCGGTGGCGCCCCATGCGCGCGCGTCGCCACATCCCCAAAAGCTCACCAGGAAAGCGCCGACGATGATTGCGAAACGCGGCGCCATGGCGGCTGTTGTGCGGCCCGGGCGGCCGGCGGTCAAGTCGATGATTCCGCAGTAAAAATCGTTAAGGGGTGGGGTGATCCCAAGGAGGAATCGCAACATCGTCGTGTCAATAAATAGAACGGCCAAATTAACCCGGTGATCTCAAATTCCGACAGTGAGTTAATTTTGGCCATCGTCGTCAGTACAAAACACAAGTATTGTAATGTCATTCTCAAGTATATCACGGATTGATTATCTAATTGAGCATTTCCGCCTGAGAGACTGGTATTTTAAGCTTGCCATCGTCAATTTCCGAATTTATGTCTTGAAAGTAATATTCGGTTAACGATCCAGAGGTCACGCCTTGAAGCCATTGTTGGCCAGTCTATTCGCTTTCGCCCTCGCGCTTCCCACCAGCGCGGCGCTAGCCGAAAATTCCGACCCGATCGGCGATTTGATCGGCGAAGTTTCGGCGAAAGTCGCACCCCTGTTGGCGACCTTTGGCCTCAAGGCTACCCTTTACCATATTGGCGCCGGGGGCGTCGGCTCACGCGATTCGCTCGGCTGCAAGGTCGTACCGATGCGCACCGCCGCCGTCGACGGGGTCGCCGTGTCGCGCCACAGCGTGTTGTTTATCAAGGAAACGGTCGGCCTGCCGATGCCCGACGGTCGCCGCCACGACGGCTACTGGTACGCCTCCGACCTCGGCGGGGCGATTCACAAGGGTCGCATCGACCTATTCACCGGCACGGGCGCCCGCTCGATGGATTCGCTGATGCCGCTGAACCTCAACACCCTTACCGTCGCCAAGGTGGGCGAGTTTAAGGGCTGCCCGATCGGTTAGCGAACAAAAGTCGACGCGCTCGACGGTGTCTCTCGTCACCGAACCATCGCCGGCACATTACCGCCGTCGACCGTGATGACCGCTCCGGTGGTGCTAAGCATACAAGCGGTGAAGACGAAGGCTTGCGCCACATCGTGCGCCGTTACCTCGCGACGCAGCAAATTGCCCGCCATATAGGTAGACTCGTCCACGCCGCGCGAGGACGCGCGAGAAGCGATCATCTCGTCGGTCATCAAACCCGAACGGATTCGGTCGGGGTTCAGAGCGTTAACGCGCACGCCGTCAGCGCCGTGCTCCAGCGCATATTGCCGAACCAGCGCCAATAGCGCCGCCTTCGCCGTGCCGTAAGATCCGAAGTTTTCGCCTGGGTTGAGCGCCTGTTTTGAAACGTTAAAGAGTAGCACCCCGCCGGTACGCTGGGCTTTGAAAATTCGCACCGCCGCCCGCGCCACCGATTGATGCGCGAAGAAGTTCAACTCGAAGCTCGCCCGCAATACGGCGTCGCTCAAACCCGCCATCATGCCGGTGGCTAGCGAGCCGGCATTGGAGACGACGATATCGATGCCGCCGAATCTCTCGCAAACGGCGGCGAAAGCGGCGTCCACGGTCGCGACATCGGTGACGTCGCAGCCCATGGCGAAAACATCCCGGCCCGTCGCCGCGGCGCAGCGC
>JANXWN010000161.1 GCA_025351125.1 Caulobacteraceae bacterium
GATCTCCTTCACCGATTCTCGCGGGCTAAAGCCAAGCGGAAACGGAACAATCAAGCTGCCGTCAGCGGCCGTTCCATGCACCCGGGTCGGCTTGCGGTAATTTTCGTAGGCCGAAGCATCACGGTGGCTGTAACTGCCGAAACTGTAAAACTGAATACCGCCACCGAGGTCGTAGCCGGCGTTGTAAAAGCCGTTGTAAACGGTCGACTTGGTGTCACCGTAAATCTTGTTTTCAAACGGATAACCGGCGGTGCCTTGGATTCCCGCCGCGTCGATCGCATAGGCGGCCGCGCTTTCGCCCTGGATGCCCTGAGCGGCTGACCGGATGCTGCCGTCAGCATTGGAAAAGCGGGAATCCGCGCCGCCTTGACGGCTGAAACCATGATAGCGGCCTTCGGCGGTTAGATTTAAAAAGCCCTTTCCACCCAGATCGAAGCCCTTGTTGACCGACCAAGAGCCGGTTTTGCCGCCGTGTTGATAGTATTGGCCGCCGGTCAGCGAAATGTTCCCCGCGCTGGGGGAATTCTTCAGGATGATGTTGATCACGCCGGCGATCGCGTCGGTGCCGTATTGCGCGGCGGCGCCATCTTCCAGGACTTCGATGTGATCGATCGCGCCGACCGGGATGAGGCCCAAGTCAGCCGACGCCGCACCTTGGTACGGGCCCGGGTCGACGTGCAGATTGGCCGTGCCATGGCGGCGCTTGTTATTGACCAACACCAGAGTGTCGTTGGGATTTAGACCGCGTAGGTTGGCGGCGAGCACGAGGGCGGCTGTGTCTTGGCCATAGCCCTCGGCATTGAACGACGGCAGGTTTTGTTCGAGCGAGTTAATGAGATCGGGTTGTCCGACGCGCTTCAGCGCGCTGGCTCCGACGATTTCAATCGGGGCCGCGCTGTCGGCGGCCTTGACGCCGCTTTGGCGCGTGCCGGTGACGATGATTTCACCGACGGGCGCCGCAACGCTCGCATCGGCGGCGTGAACGATCCCCGCGGCCGCCAAGATTGGGAGCAAGCTGGCTCCGGCCAAGAAATGTTTCATAGATTATCCCCTATTGAGACGAATGAGACGAAACACAATCGCGTGGTGTTTGCGCCCTTGATGAATGTTATTATTGGTTGGGTATCGATTAGGCCCCGGAACATCAGATCAATGTCTGACATGCGGCAAACCGTCGGGTCGCCGTTTAGATCTGCACCGGTTACTTAAGGCTCTTCCGATCGATATGCGTGACGCACACGACACAGACTGCCTGAGAATTTTTTTACTAGTCCCCTCGTTTCGGTTCCTTCCGACGGAACACACATAAGGTTACGAATTAGTTACCATCGATTGCGAAAACTGGGCGGTTGGCCCCTCACTGTCAAGCGGTCCGGCGCGGCCGTTTGCGTCATTCGCCACGACCGTGACTTTTACAACACATGCCGCGCGGATCACTAGCCCTCTGCGGCTTTTACGGCCAAAGCAATATCTCGAACGATTTGGACGACCAGTTTTTCGTCGTCGCCCTCGGCCATGACGCGAATTAAGGGTTCGGTGCCGGAGGCGCGCACCAATACCCGCCCCGATCCGTTCAGCCGCGCCTCGCCGTCGGCGATGGCGGATTTAACCGTAGGGTTGTCGAGGGGCTTACCCCCGGCGAAGCGCACGTTTTCCAACTTTTGCGGCACCGGCTCGAATTGTCGCGCCAAAGCGCTCATCGGCTTGGTCGAACGTACGCGCTCGGCCAACACCTGCAAGGCCGCAATCAAACCGTCCCCCGTGGTGGAGTAATCGGACAATATAATGTGCCCGGACGCCTCGCCGCCCAGATTAAAGCCGCCGCCCCGCATTCGCTCCATCACGTAGCGATCGCCGACATTGGTGCGCTCCAGCCGAAGATCGCGCTCACTGAGAAAACGCTCCAGTCCCAGATTCGACATCACCGTGGCAACCACCCCTCCGCCAGTTAGCCTGCCCTGTGCCGCCCACGCCGCCGCGATCAGCGCCATGATCTGGTCGCCGTCGATTATGTGGCCTTTTTCGTCGCAGATCACCAAGCGATCCGCATCGCCGTCGAGCGCTATGCCGATATCGGCGCGATACTCTCGAACCGCCTTGACCATGGCCGCCGGACTGGTCGATCCGCACTCCTCGTTGATATTGAACCCATTAGGCGTGACACCCACTTCTATGACCTCGGCGCCCAATTCATAAAGAGCGGTCGGTGCGACACGGTAGGCCGCGCCGTTGGCGCAATCGATCACCACGCGAAGGCCGCTCAGACGAAGTTCGCGCGGCAAGGTGGCCTTGACGATTTCGATATAGCGCGCCTGAGCCTCGTCCATCCGAGCCACGCGGCCCAACTGCTTAGGGCCGGCAAGGCCCTCCTGCAGGCCTTCGTCCATGTGCGATTCGATTTCCAGTTCCTTGGCGTCGGATAACTTGTAGCCGTCCGGCCCGAACAGCTTGATGCCGTTGTCGGCGAAATTATTATGCGACGCGGAGATCATTACGCCCAAATCGGCCCGCATCGAGCGGGTCATCATCGCCACCGCGGGGGTCGGCAGTGGACCGAACAACCGCACATCCATTCCAACACTGGTAAATCCCGCGACCAGGGCCGGCTCGATCATATAGCCCGAGAGCCGGGTATCCTTGCCGATCACGACCAGATGGCGTCGGTCGCCGCCGGACCGGAACAACTTGCCCGCCGCCATGCCGGCGCGTAGGGCGACTTCTGGCGTCATCGGAAACAGATTGGCCTGCCCGCGGATGCCATCGGTGCCAAAATACGACCTTTTAGTCATGTTATTCCCCTCCGCCGTTCGCCTTGGCGTAAAACCGAGATTTATCCGGACTGAAAGATTTTCCTCTTTAAGAAGAGGGCTTGGTCGTTCATTCCTCTTGATAACCCTGGCGCGCCATCCCTCAAAGCGCCGTTTTGAAAGGCCTGTTTTTAAAGCATGTGCGGCATCATCGGAATCGTCGGCGTCAAGGCGGTCGCGGAACGCCTGATCGATAGCCTGAAACGATTGGAATATCGCGGCTATGATTCCGCCGGCGTAGCGGCCTTGGTTGACGGCAAGATCGAACGACGGCGGGCGCCGGGAAAGTTGCGTAATCTCGATGCGGTACTCGCAGCCGATCCACTGATCGCGACCGTCGGGATAGGCCACACCCGCTGGGCGACGCACGGCGCCCCGACCTTGACCAACGCTCACCCGCATACGACCGGCCGCGTTGCGGTGGTGCACAACGGCATTATTGAAAACTTTGCGCCACTGAAAGCGATGTTGTTGGCTGAAGGCCGAAGGTTTGAGAGCGAAACCGACACCGAAGTCGTCGCGCATCTAATCGATCGGCAACTCGCCTTGGGCAAGGCTCCGATCACGGCCTTCCGAGCCGCTCTTGAGCAAGTGACCGGAGCCTACGCCCTCGCCGTGCTGATCGCCGGCGAGGAGAATTTGGTGATGGGGGCGCGGCGCGGCAGCCCGTTGGTCGTGGGTCAAGGCGTCGGCGAAATGTTTATCGGCACCGACGCCTTGGGACTGGGTCCGTT
>JANXWN010000162.1 GCA_025351125.1 Caulobacteraceae bacterium
ACGAACGCCTGCCCCTTACCGGCCTGGTTTTGACCCGCGCCGACGGCGATGCGCGCGGCGGCGCGGCGCTCTCCATGCGGGCGGTAACCGGTCTACCGATCAAATTCCTGGGAACGGGCGAAAAGATTGACGCTCTGGACGTGTTTGACGCGCGCCGCGTCGCCGGGCGGATTTTGGGGCAGGGCGATGTCGTCGCCTTGGTGGAAAAGGCCGCCGCCGACTTTGACCAAGCTAAGGCCGAGGTCATGGCCCGCAAGCTTGCCAAGGGTCAGTTCGACCTCGAAGACATGGCGCAGCAATTGGCGCAGATGGAGCGAATGGGCGGCATGGATGGCCTGATGGGCCTGTTGCCGGGCGTTCAGAAGGTCAAGAAACAGATCGCCGAATCGGGCGTGTCCGACAAGATGATCGGTCGCCAGCGCGCCATCATCGGCTCGATGACCCGCAAGGAGCGCAAGAAACCCGACATCCTGCAAGCCTCGCGCAAGCGCCGCATTGCCGCCGGCGCCGGGGTCGACGTGTCCGAGATCAACCGCCTGCTGAAACAACACCGCCAAATGCAGGATGCCTTCAAGATGATGGCTCGCGACGGGGGTAAGGGCTTTGCTCGCATGGCGGGAATGATGGGCGCCGCCGGCGGCATGGGCGGCATGGACCGTCTCAAGGCGCTCGGCGGCGGCATGGCGCAATCGCCGGTCGGCGATGCGCCCGGTGGCCTGCCGGGGCTCGGCGGGCCGTCTAACGCCGCGCTTCCTGGGCTGGGCGGCGGCTTCAATCCATTTAAAAAGACTTAGAAATCAACCAAGGACTGGAACCAGCATGTTAAAGATTCGTCTCTCCCGCGGCGGCGCCAAGAAGCGGCCGTACTATTCCATCGTCATCGCCGACAGCCATTCCCCGCGCGACGGGCGCTTTATCGAAAAGGTCGGCGCCTACAATCCCCTGCTGAAGAAAGACGATCCGATGCGTTTGGTGCTGAAAGCTGAACGCATCACGGAATGGCTGTCCAAGGGCGCGCAACCCACTGACCGCGTGGCGCGGTTTTTGGGCCTGCAGGGTCTTGCCAAATGGGAACACGGCGCCAACCCCAAGAAGGGCGAGCCGCATGCCAAAGCCAAGGAGCGCGCGACCGAACGCGCCGATAAGGCCGTCGCCCACGCCGAGGCCCTCGCCGCCGCCGCCGCCGCCCCGCCGCCGGTCGTCGAAGAGCCGGTGGTCGAAGAAGCCCCCGTCGCCGAGGAAGCCCCGGTCGAAGCCGCCGCCGGACCGGTGGTCGAAGCTGAAGCGGAGTCGGAAGCTGAAGTGGTCGCGGAGGCTAAAGCCGAAAGGGCTGAACCCGCCGCCGAAGTCGAACCGGTCGCGGAAGCTGAAGACGCCCCCGTCGAAAGCTAGATCGTCATTTTCCCTCCCCTTTAGAGGAGGGTCGAGTCGCGGAGCGACCGGGGTTGGGGAAGCTTCGCGAAGGCCAATGACTTCCGCGATGATCGAGGGTTCCCTACCCGTCCCGTTTCGCGGTCCACCCTCCCCATAATGGGGAGGGTGGTTTACGCGGAAACTCATGCCCAACCTCGTCCTTGTTGCTCAGGTGTCCGGCGCGTTTGGCGTCAAGGGCGAGGTGCGCGTCACGGCGCATACCGACGACCCTTTGAGCCTGCTGACCTATAGCCCGCTGCAACGCGCCGACGGTTCGCTTGGATTGACGCTGACCGCCGGACGGGCGGTCAAGGGCGCCTTGATCGGACGGGCGAGAGGCGTGGAGACACGCGAGCAGGCGCAAGCCTTGCGCGGTTTGCGGCTGTATATCGATCGAGACGCCCTGCCCAAGCCGGACGAGGACGAATTCTACCTCACCGATCTGGTGGGTTTGGCCGTGCGATCACCGGGTGACGACATGCTCGGTCGGATCAAATCGGTGCACAACTTCGGGGCCGGCGACCTCCTCGAAATCGCCCCCGTCGATGGAGCGCCAACATGGTGGGCGCCATTTACACGCGCCGTGGTCCCGCAGGTGCGGATCGCGGAGGGTTATGTGGTCATCTCGCGCCCGCTGGAGATCGAAGGCGACGAGGGCGATTAAACCGTCGGGATCAGGGGGTGCACCATCGAGGTTTTGGCGAGGCGCTGGAGCGACCCGGCGACATCCGCTTGCCGGTCCAGAACCAGGGTGTTTTTTAAGGCCCCCATCTTCATGCTCAACCGAAACACCAAGGTGTCGCCGGCCTTGACGTCGATCGCCGCGGCGCCTGAGTTCGGGTCCAGTCCGCCGGCGACCTTCATCGACGCCCCGAGCGCATGAGCGCCGGGCGCGACCACGATCCGGGTGGACGCGGGGCTTTTCAACTGCGCGACGTCGTGACCGT
>JANXWN010000206.1 GCA_025351125.1 Caulobacteraceae bacterium
GGAATAGCGCCGGTCGTCTTACGATGTAGAGCGGCTTCGGTATCACTTCTATTCCAACGAGGGCGAAAGATAGTCTGTTAGGCTATCCTGCGAGGGTTCAATGAACACCACATACGAAACCGATGTCGTGGCGTGGGCTGAAGAACAAGCCGTTCTTCTGCGCGCCGTAAAATTTTCCCAACTCGATATTGAGCATATTGCCGATGAGGTCGAAGACGTGGGCAAAAGCGAAAAATGCGCGCTCCTCAGCCGCACGGCGGTGCTGCTCGCGCACTGCTGAAATGGCAGGTGGAGCCGGGCCGTCGCAGCAAAAGCTGGAACCTGACGATCAAACTCCAACGCGAAGAGGTCGAGGATCACCTCGACGAAGTGCCGAGCCTTAGGCCCAGTCTCGCCGAGCCGCATTGGCGCCGGCGCGGGTGGCGCAGCGCCCTGACGCTCGCGGCGACAGAAACGGGTTTGGGTCTCGATCAATTGCCGGAAGCGTGCCAGTGGACCCAGGCGCAGATTTTGGACCAGGGGTTTTTGCCGGATTGAGGGCACGTACAATATTGGGTCGTTTGACTTTCTTGAACGTTGGACCCCCAGAATGACCCATCACACCGATTGCTTCCCAATAAGCGCCTCTAAATCCGCGTTCAACCGCGTCTGCCATCCGACGCCCTGCGCGCGATAGTGATCCAGCACGCGCGCCGATAGGCGGACGGAGACTGGCGTTTTGTTGAGCCGTTTGGCCGGACCGCGCCGACGCGTCAGAGCCTGATAGAGTTCGGCCGGCAAGGCCTCGGCGGCGGGCTTGGCTGTGGTGAAATCGGCCTTTGTCCGTTCGGGATTGTCATCGAAATCGAGATGGTCCGGCGGCGTCAATCTAGAGACCATAGCGTTTAATCTCCTTGAACCTGGCAGGCCGGTAACTGATGGCGCGGATGGTTGTCGGGCCGACGATCGTGAACACCAAACAACGACCCTGACCGTCCATATCGGCGAACGCGCGATAGCGGGTTTCGCCGTAGTCAAAGCGATCATCGACGGCGACGGTCGCAATGGTGAAATCGAACGCGGACGCGTCAGCCAACGACAGGCCATGTTTGACGATATTTGGCGGCGTCTTTCGTCTGGTCGAATTCGACGATCACACCTAATTTGTATATACAATTTGTGCATCGCGCAAGCGGAATCGCGGGCGCTGGAACACCCCGGTGGCCTCATTCGCCGCTCGTCTGTATAGGATTGATCCCTGAAATCCCCATCGTTGCCGGCCACTTTTCACCCATGACCCTCCGCCTCTACGACACCCTCACCCGCGCCAAGCGAGACTTCGTTCCGGTCGATCCGGCGCGGGTGACGATGTATGTGTGCGGGCCGACGGTTTATAATTACGCCCATATCGGCAACGCGCGGCCGGTGGTGGTGTTCGACGTGGTGTTTCGGCTGTTGCGCAGGCTCTATGGCGCCGATCACGTGCTCTACGCCGCCAACGTCACCGACGTCGATGACAAGATCAATTTGAAGGCGGCGCAAGAGGGCGTGGCAATCGGCGTGATCACCGAGCGGTATCTAGCCGCCTACCATGCCGACATGGCGGCGCTCGGCGCCTTGCCGGTGACGTTCGAGCCGCGCGCGACCCAGACCATGGACGCCATCATCGCCATGATCGAACGGCTGATCGCGGCCGGCGCCGCCTATGCCGCCGAGGGCCACGTGCTGTTCGATACGCAAAGCTATGCCGACTACGGCAAGCTGTCGGGCCGCTCGCTGGACGACATGATCGCCGGGGCGCGGGTCGAGGTGGCGCCCTACAAGCGGCACCCCGCCGATTTTGTGTTGTGGAAGCCGTCGAAGGAAAACGAACCGGTGTGGGAGAGCCCGTTCGGGCCCGGCCGTCCCGGCTGGCACATCGAATGTTCGGCCATGATCGAGCAGACTCTGGGTCTGCCGATCGACATCCACGGCGGCGGCAACGACCTGATCTTCCCGCACCATGAAAACGAAATGGCGCAGGGCGTGTGCGCCGACGGCCACACCGCAACTTATGCCAACTATTGGCTGCACAACGGCTTTTTGAACCTGGGCACGCAGAAAATGTCCAAGAGCCTGGGCAATGTGCAACTGGTCCACGATCTCGTGCGTTCCGCCCGGCCAGAGGCCTTGCGCTGGGCTCTGCTGTCGAGCCACTATCGCCAACCGCTGGCCTGGACCAACGACGTGATCGCCCAGGCCAAGGGCGCACTCGACACGCTCTACGGCGCTCTGCTACGGGCGACTGACGTTGAAGCCACCGATTGTGAACCTTCCGAAGCCTTTCTTGACGCGGTGATGGACGATCTCAATACCCCCAAGGCCAACGCCGAGCTGTTCGCTCTCGCTAAACTTCTGGAAACGGGCGCGGCCCATGACCGGGCCGCGGCCAAGGGTCAATTGCTGGCGGGGGGCGCGCTCGTGGGCCTGTTGCAAGGCAGCCCGAAGGCTTGGTTTCAGGGCGCGGCCGACGGTGACCTGACCGAAAAGGTCGAAGCGCTCATCGCCGATCGGATCGCGGCGCGGGCGGCGAAAGATTGGGCGCGGGCTGATGCGATCCGTGGCGAACTCACGGCGCTGAACGTCGAGGTGATGGATAGCGCCTCGGGCGCGACGTGGAAGTTGAGGGAGACGGCGGTTTGAGGCTGAAAATAGAGCATAGATTGGGCATCCAGGCTTCGCCCGCGGCGATCTGGGCGGTGATCTTTGACGTCTCCGCCTGGTCGCAATGGAATCCACTCTATCCTCAGGCGAGCGGCGAGGTACGAATCGGCTCCCGGTTGAACCTCAAACTCGCGTTGGCCGGGCGCGACCCTCGAATCATTACCCCGACAATCAGCGATTGGGTGCCCAACGAGCAAATCCACTGGCGATTGTCGGTGTTGGGCGGTCTCGTGAAATCCACGCGCTATCTGGAGATCGAGCAGCTGAACGACAATGCCTGCGTGTTCTCCAATGGCGAACTGTTCGAAGGCCCTTTAGGCCCGACGATCGCCAAACGCCTGCGCCCCGCCATCCGCGCCGGTTTTGCCGCGATGGGCGAAGCGGTCAAGGCGAGGGTGGAAGCGATAGGGCGGACGCCTATTTAAGTCCCATGATCGACGACCTTTATTCCGGCAAAATCCTGTCCCTGGCGGCGAACATGCCGCGCGCCGGGCGCTTGGCCGCGCCCGACGGATCGGCGGAAAAAATAGCCAAGTTGTGCGGCAGCCGCATCGTGGTGGATGTCGCGCTGAAAGGCGGACGGATTAGCGACTTCGCACAGGAGGTGAAGGCCTGCGCGCTGGGCCAAGCCGCCGCCGCGGTTTTGGGCGCTCATGTCATCGGGGCCACGCCGCGAGAAATCGAAATGGCCCGTGATCAATTTCGTGCTATGCTTAAAGCGGGCGGCCCCTCGCCCACGGGACGTTTCGCGGATCTATCCATGCTGGAGCCGGTGAAGAACTATCCGCCACGCCATGCCTCGAGCCTCCTGGCTTTCGAAGCGGCGCTAGAGGCATGCCAAATGGCCGAGGCTAACACGCGAACTAGCCCCGCCGACGTGGTTTGAGCGGCAAAGTCGCGCGCCATTGTCGGCCTACGAACGCGTCATCCAGATAAGCCATCGCGCCTATAAGGTGACGCTATCGCCCTGGATCGGGCGCCAATGTCGCTTTACGCCGACCTGTTCGGACTATGCGGCGCAGGCCTTGATCGCCCACGGACCCCTGCGGGGCGGATATTTGGCCGCGCGGCGTCTGTGTTCTTGCCATCCCTGGGGTGGGTCGGGTTACGACCCGGTTCCCGACGTCCCGAGCAAACTGGGACAGAAGAGTGAATGATGATCGATCTGAAATTCCCCGACGGCCAGGTTCGTCGGTTCGAGGCAGGCGTCACGGGCCGCGACGTCGCCGCTTCGATCTCCAAATCGTTGGAAAAGAAGGCATTGCTAATCAAACTGGATGGCGCGTTGCTCGATCTGGCGCGCCCGTTGGACCGTGGCGGAACGATCGAGATCGTGACCCGCGAAAGTCCGCAAGCCCTCGATACCATCCGCCACGATGCAGCGCACGTCTTGGCCCAAGCGGTTCAGGAATTGTTTCCCGGCACTCAGGTCACCATCGGCCCCAACGTCGAGGACGGGTTCTTCTACGATTTCGCCCGCGACGAGCCGTTCTCGCTTGACGATCTGGCCACCATCGAAATGCGCATGCGCAAGATCGTCGACCGCGATGAGCCGATCACGCGCGAGGTGTGGGACCGCGCGGACGCTATCGCCCATTTCGACGGCATCGGCGAAAAATATAAGGCGCAGATCATCCGCGACATCCCCGACGATCAAGCGATCACTGTCTATCGCCAAGGAAATTGGAAAGACCTGTGCCGCGGTCCGCATCTGCCGTCGACGCGCCATGTAGGCAAGGCGTTCAAACTGACCAAGCTGGCCGGCGCCTATTGGCGAGGCGATCAGAACAACGCGCAGTTGCAGCGGATTTATGGCACGGCGTGGGCGTCCGACGCCGACCTCGCCGCCTATCTGACGCGCGTCGAAGAAGCCGAAAAACGCGATCACCGCAAGATTGGCGCGGCCATGGATCTGTTTCACTTCCAAGAAGAAGGTCAGGGCATGATCTTCTGGCATCCCAACGGTTGGACGCTATACCGCACGCTGCAGAACTATGTCCGTCGGCGGATAGAGGCGGAGGGTTATGTCGAGGTGAAGACGCCGCAAATCCTCAACCGCGCCCTATGGGAGAGGTCGGGCCACTGGGATAAGTTCGATCACGGCATGTTCGTCACTCAAACTAAAGACGGGGATCTGCTGGCGATCAAACCGATGAACTGTCCCGGGCACGTGCAGATTTTTAATCACGGGCAGCGGTCGTATCGCGAACTGCCAATCCGCATGTCGGAGTTCGACGGCCTGCACCGTAATGAAACGTCCGGCTCGCTTCACGGTATTATGCGGGTACGCGGACTATCGCAGGACGATGCGCATATCTTTTGCACCGAAGCGCAGATCGAGTCTGAATCCAAGGCCTTCGTCGACCTGTTGCGCCTGATCTACGCTGACCTTGAGGTGGAGCTGCATTCCGTAAAACTAGCCCTGCGGCCCGACCAACGGTTCGGGACGGACGAGCAGTGGACTGTCGCAGAGGATACGCTGGAGCGGGCGGCTAACGCCGCCGGCGTGGCGGTCGAACGCATCGCCGACGAAGGAGCTTTTTATGGTCCCAAGCTCGAATTTCACCTGCGCGACGCCATAGGTCGCACTTGGCAATGCGGCACCTTACAACTTGATTATGTTTTGCCCGAGCGGCTTGACGCCTCTTACATCGGCGAAGACGGCGCCAAGCATCGCCCGGTGATGTTGCACCGCGCCATCTTGGGCTCGCTGGAACGTTTTACCGGGGTGCTGATCGAGCACTATGCGGGCGCTTTTCCTTTGTGGCTCGCGCCGGTTCAAGTGGTGGTGGCGACGATTACCTCGGACGCCGACGACTATGCGGCAACGACCGCGGCGGCGCTGCGCAAGGCCGGTCTGCGGGTTGAAGTCGATCTGCGCAACGAAAAGGTGGGTTATAAGGTGCGCGAACACTCCCTCGCCAAGGTCCCGGTGATGGCCGTCGTCGGGCGGCGCGAAGCCGAGGAAGGCAAGGTCGCCCTGCGGCGGCTGGGATCGAATGGGCAACAGGTGTTGACCCTCGAGGAAACCCTAGTGCAATTGGTCGCCGAGGCGGCGCCGCCTGATTTGAGGTAGCAAATCGATTGCTCGTTACTTGAATCTCAATCATTTTTTATAGTATATTTCTCTGACAAACGTCGGGTGGGGCTTTGGCAAGAGGGTTGTGCCATGAAACGGGTCGTCATTACGGGTCTTATCGCCTTCGGGGTGGTGGCGGTACTCGCTTTTATCTTCAGTTTTGTCCCCGATTTCGGTCCACTGGGTGTGATCATGCCGGCGGTGATCGGCATTCTCGTCGCATTCATGTGGCTCAGCCTCTCGGGCAACAAAAGGGTCATTAAGGTCGGGGCGGATGAACGAGCGCAGGCCCTGTCGGCCTTGCCCCCCGACGGCAAGGCGGCGATTTAGATCTACCGTGAGGGCTTCGTCGGCAAGGCGGTGGGCCT
>JANXWN010000168.1 GCA_025351125.1 Caulobacteraceae bacterium
TCGACGCCGCGATCACCGGCGCGCAAATCTTTGTCTCGATGCGAGATCGCGGCGAGGATTTTTCAGCTTTTCTGTGGGATTTCGTCGGGCATTCGCCGATCCAGAACTGTTGGAACAACGTCCGCGAGGTTCCCGCCCAGACCCCCGCCTCCGAATCCATGGCCAAGGCGTTAAAGGCCAAGGGCTTCAAGTTTTGCGGTCCCGTGATCGTTTATGCCTTCATGCAAGCGGTGGGCATGGTCAATGATCACGTGATCACCTGCCCCCGTCACGCCGCGATCGTCGGCATGAGCCGCCCGGCATGAGGCGCGCCTTGCCGGACATGGGCTTGGAGGCTTTCTGCCAGGCCCCGGTGTGCGGTGTCGACGAAGCCGGCCGCGGTCCGTGGGCCGGGCCGGTGTGCGCGGCGGCGGTGATCCTCGACCCCGATGACGTGATCATCGGTTTGGACGACTCTAAACGCCTTACCGAGCTGCGGCGCGCCGGGTTGGAGCCGCATATCAAAGCCCGCGCCTTGGCGTGGGGCATCGGGTTTGCTTCGGTGCAGGAGATTATCGCGCTGAATATTGTCGGAGCCACCGGATTGGCCATGGCCCGGGCGGTTGACGCGCTTCAGATGCCGCCCGCCTTCGCGCTCATCGACGGGAATTATGCCTTTAAGCTGCCGTGCCCGACAAAAACCGTGGTGAAGGGCGATGCGATCAGCGCCTCGATCGCCGCCGCCTCGATTCTCGCCAAGACGGCGCGTGACCGACTGATGCGGCTCATGGACTTGGCCCACCCGGGTTACGGTTTCGCCGCTCACAAGGGCTATGGCACCGCTCTGCATGCTCGGACGCTGAGGGAGCTTGGGCCTTGCGCGATCCACCGGGCGGGTTGGGGGCCGGTGGGCGCCCCTGCGTCATTTCAAGGCTGTCAGCAAGGCGCCGATCAGGCGGTAAGCGGTATCGTTGGCCCGGTCTTCTCCGCGGCCAGCGTGCGCTGAAAGCCGTCGCGGGCTTCCAGCCGCTTGAAATATTTGGTCCAGCGTGGATCAAACCGGTCGGAAAACCCGAGGCCTATAGCTAGCTTTAGAGCATAACCGACGGAGATATCGGCAACCGTGAACCGTCTGGCCGCGAGATATTCATTTTCGCCCAGCAGGCGCGTTGCCGCCCTAAGACGGGCGAGGAACCATTTGACGTAATCTTCGGCGGCGCGCGGCAATCGATCTTCCGGTTTGGCGAACACGGCATAACGCAGGTGGATAGTCTGAGGGAAGGTCAAGGTCGCCTCACCCATATGCAGAAAGTTCAAATAGGCGGCGAAGCCCGGCTCGTGCGGCGCGACGGCTAGCGGTGTCGGTCCATATTTGGTCGCCAGATATTCACAGATCGCCGCCGACTCGGTCATAAGCGCGCCATCGTCAAACAACGCCGGCACCGTGCCCAGCGGATTAGTCGCCAAATACCCCGGCTCGCGCGAGCGCGGCGGAAAGGCCATCAGCTTGAGCTGATAGGGAAGCCCCATTTCCTCAAGGGTCCAAAGGGCGCGAAACGACCGTGCGCCTTGGCAGTGGTGCAGAACGATCATGGTCTAAAGCCCGCCGAACAACACATATTTGATCTCCACATAGTCCTCGATGCCGTATTTGCTGCCCTCACGGCCTAGGCCGGACTGTTTGATCCCGCCGAACGGGGCGACTTCGGTGGAGAGGATGCCGTCGTTGACCGCGACCATGCCGTATTCCAGCGCCTCGCTCACCCGCACCACCCGCGCTAAGTCGCGGGCGTAGAAATAGGCGGCCAAGCCGTAGTCCGTGGCGTTGGCCATGGCGACGGCTTCGGCCTCGTCGTGAAAACGGGTCAAGGCGGCGACAGGACCGAAGATTTCCTCTCGCGATATCGCCATGGCGGGGGTAACTTCGGTAACCACCGTGGGTTCGAACCAAGTTCTACCCAAGGCGTGGCGCCGCCCGCCCAGCGTAATCTTGGCCCCCGCCGCGCTCGCGTCGGCGAGGAGGCGTTCAACCTTATCGACCGCCTTGGTATTGATCAGCGGACCTTGCG
>JANXWN010000236.1 GCA_025351125.1 Caulobacteraceae bacterium
CGAACTCTCCAAATTGCTGGAAGACAAGTGGGGCGTATCGGCCGCCGCGCCGGTCGCTATGGCCGCCGCCGGTCCCGCCGCGGCCGCCGGTCCGGCGGAAGTCGCCGAAGAGCAAACCGAGTTCACCGTCATGCTGACCGGCGCCGGGGAAAAGAAGATCAACGTGATCAAAGAAGTTCGTGGTGTTCGTCCGGATCTTGGCTTGAAAGAGGCCAAAGACCTCGTCGAGGCGGCGCCGCAAGCTGTTAAGGAAAACATCTCCAAACAGGAAGCCGCCGAGATTAAAGCGAAGCTCGAAGCCGCCGGAGCGAGCGTCGAAGTGAAATAAGCTTGGCGGCGTCTCCCTTTCCAAATACGGGCAGGGAGACGCCGTGCGATTTTTTTCGATTGCACCCTTTCTATCGTCAACGAATGCGCCTAGATACACGCTTCGCTCAATTCGATTCGAACCAAAACGGGCATGTTCAACCGTGCGCGTTTATGACGTCCCGAGGCGTGGTCGCCCGCCCTCTGACCATCGCGAAGGGACGCCGCCGCCAAGATAGATAGGCGCGCGGGTATTTTCCAGCGTCCGGCGAACGGCATGTGATTTTGGTCCTCGGACCGATTTCCCCCGTTCGATCCGAGGGTGGACGCGTGGATATTTTGACGCGACGGGTCTCGATCCTTAGCCGTCTCAAAGGGAAAATAATGAATAAACCGCTCACCGGGCAATCGTTTACCGGCAAAAAGCGCATCCGGATGTCGTTTGGGCGTATCCCCGAAGCGGTGCGGATGCCCAATTTGATCGAGGTGCAGCGGTCGTCTTACGAGCAGTTCCTGCAACGCGAGGTTCGCCCGGCTCAGCGCCGCGAAGAGGGCATCGAAGCGGTGTTCAAATCGGTCTTTCCGATCAAAGACTTTAACGAACGCGCGATGCTCGAATACGTCTCCTATGAGTTCGACGAGCCGAAATACGACGTCGAGGAATGCATTCAGCGCGATATGACCTATGCCGCGCCGCTCAAGGTTAAGCTGCGCCTGATCGTGTGGGAAACGGACGAGGAGACCCAAGCCCGCTCGGTCAAGGACATTAAGGAACAGGACGTCTACATGGGCGATATTCCGCTCATGACCGACAAAGGAACGTTTGTCGTCAACGGCACCGAGCGAGTCATCGTCTCGCAAATGCACCGCTCGCCGGGCGTGTTTTTCGACCACGACAAAGGCAAGAGTCATTCATCGGGCAAGCTGCTTTTCGCGGCGCGGATCATTCCTTATCGCGGCTCCTGGCTGGATTTTGAATTCGACGCGAAGGATGTCGTCTATTGCCGTATCGACCGGCGCCGCAAGCTGCCGGCGACGACCTTCCTCTATGCCCTCGGCATGGACGGCGAGGAAATCCTGACAACTTTTTATGACGTCGTGCCCTACGTGAGACGCGACGGCGCCGAGGGTGGCTGGGCCACCCCGTACAAGCCCGAACGCTGGCGCAGCGTGAAGCCGGAATTCGCCTTGATCGACGCCGATACCGGTGAGGAAGTCGCGGCGGCCGGAACGAAAATTTCAGCGCGCCAGGCCAAAAAATTGGCTGACAATGGGCTCAAAACCCTATTGTTGTCGCCGGAAGCCTTGGTCGGCCGCTATCTGGCGCGCGACGAAGTCAATCCCACGACGGGTGAAATCTATGCCGAGGCCGGCGACGAGTTGGATGTCGAATCGATCGCGTCCCTGGAAGAAAAAGGCTTCACCACCATCGATGTTCTGGACATCGACCACGTTACGGTCGGCGCCTACATGCGTAACACCTTGCGCGTCGATAAAAACGCCATCCGCGAAGACGCCCTATTCGATATCTACCGAGTGATGCGCCCAGGCGAGCCGCCCACGATCGAGGCGGCGGAAGCGATGTTCAAAAGCCTGTTCTTCGACAAAGAGCGCTATGATCTCTCCTCGGTCGGGCGCGTCAAGATGAACATTCGTTTGGAGCTCGATTGCCCCGACGACATGCGCGTTATCCGCAAAGAGGACGTGCTCGAAGTCCTGAAGACGCTGGTCGGTCTGCGCGACGGCCGCGGCGAAATCGACGATATCGACAATCTCGGCAACCGACGGGTGCGCTCGGTGGGCGAACTTTTGGAAAATCAGTACCGCGTCGGCCTGCTCCGCATGGAACGGGCGATTAAAGAGCGGATGTCGAGCGTCGACATCGACACGGTGATGCCGCACGACTTGATCAACGCCAAACCCGCGGCGGCGTCGGTGCGGGAATTTTTCGGCTCCTCGCAGCTTTCGCAATTCATGGACCAAACCAATCCGCTGTCGGAAATTACGCATAAGCGACGCCTTTCGGCGCTTGGCCCCGGTGGTTTGACGCGTGAACGCGCCGGCTTCGAAGTGCGCGATGTCCACCCGACCCATTATGGCCGTATCTGTCCGATCGAAACGCCGGAAGGTCCTAATATCGGCCTGATCAACTCATTGGCGACCCACGCCGTCGTCAACAAATACGGTTTCATCGAAAGTCCGTATCGCCGCGTCAAAGACGGCAAGATCACGCAAGACGTCGTGTTCATGTCCGCGATGGAAGAGGCTAAGCACGTCATCGCGCAAGCCAATATCGCCTTGCGGGACGGCGAAATCGTCGATGAACTGGTCCCTGGCCGGATCAACGGCGAACCGACCCTGTTGGCCAAAGCCGACGTCGACCTGATGGATGTCAGCCCGATGCAGGTGGTCTCCGTGGCCGCCGCGTTGATCCCCTTTTTGGAAAACGACGACGCCAACCGCGCCTTGATGGGCTCGAACATGCAACGTCAGGCCGTGCCGCTGATTCAATCGGACGCCCCGCTGGTCGGCACCGGCATGGAAGACGTCGTGGCCCGTGACTCCGGCGCCGTCGTCATTGCTCGACGCCCTGGCATTGTCGAGCAGATCGACGGCACCCGCATCGTGATCCGCGCGACGCAGGAAACCGACGCCACCAAACCCGGTGTCGATATCTATCGCTTGAGCAAGTTCCAGCGGTCGAACCAAAACACCTGCATCAATCAGCGCCCGCTGGTGCGCGTCGGCGACGTGTTGAACGCCGGCGACATCATCGCCGACGGCCCGTCGACGGATCTGGGAGAGTTGGCGCTGGGCCGCAACGCCTTGGTCGCCTTCATGCCTTGGAACGGTTATAACTTTGAAGACTCGATCCTGATCTCCGAGCGCATCGTGCGCGACGACGTCTTCACCTCGATCCACATCGAGGAGTTCGAAGTCATGGCCCGTGACACCAAATTGGGCCCCGAGGAAATCACCCGCGACATTCCCAATGTTGGTGAAGAAGCCCTGCGCAATCTTGACGAAGCGGGCATTGTCGCCATCGGCGCCGAGGTCCTACCGGGTGATATCCTGGTCGGCAAGGTGACACCAAAGGGCGAGTCGCCGATGACGCCGGAAGAAAAGCTGCTGCGCGCCATTTTCGGCGAGAAAGCGTCTGACGTGCGCGATACCTCCCTTCGCCTACCGCCCGGCGTCGCCGGCACGGTGGTCGAGGTGCGCGTGTTCAACCGTCACGGGGTCGATAAAGACGAACGCGCCGTCGCCATTGAACGCGAAGAAATCGACCGGCTGGGAAAGGATCGCGACGACGACTTCGCCATTCT
>JANXWN010000238.1 GCA_025351125.1 Caulobacteraceae bacterium
AGCGCACGATCGAGTCGGTGTCGGGGCCGGGATGCAGCAACAGCACATTGGTCGGCAAAACCACGGTGCCGAAATTGATCGCCGCGCCGCTGGAATTATTGATCACCGCCGGGGTCAAGGCGATCGGATGCGCCGTCTGCCAGCAGCGCGAGCCGACCCCCAGGCAACTGGGATTGAAATTGCTGTAGGGCGTGAAGTCGGTTCCGGTCACGCCAGTGCCATAGCTCCAGATCGGACCGCTCGACGTGGTCGACGAAAAATCGGTGACGGCGTCGTAGGTGGTCGCGTGAGCAACGCTCGCGAGGCTGAGCGCCGCGGCGCCGGTGAGAAGTGCGCGTATGAAGGTCATGGGGTTGAGGTCCTGTTGTAGAGCGGTGGAGGCGGCAAACCGGGAACGAACCCCCGACCCGGTCAGCCCGCGCGCGTCGTCGACGCGTTCGGGGCTCGACCCTAGCATGGCCGACACCCAAGGCAAATGTGTTTTCGACGCCCTATTTACGCCAGCCGGTCGGCTAGATCAGCCCGCTGAGCGGCGACGACGGCGCGGCGTACAAGCGTTTGGGCATGCGACCGGCCAGATAGGCTTCGCGCCCGGCGATCACCGCGTGTTTCATCGCCCGGGCCATGCGAACCGGGTCGCGCGCTTCGGCGATGGCGGTGTTCATCAGCACCCCGTCGCAGCCCAATTCCATCGCCACCGCCGCGTCCGACGCCGTCCCGACCCCGGCGTCGACCAACACCGGCACCTTGGCTTGATCGACGATCAAATGGATGTTGAGCCGGTTTTGGATCCCCAGCCCCGAGCCGATCAGGGCCCCCAGCGGCATGATCGCCACCGCGCCGGCGTCTTCGAGTTTGCGCGCATAGACCGGATCGTCGCTGCAATACACCATCACCGAAAACCCCTCGGCGACCAGCAGTTTCAGCGCGCGCAGGGTTTCCTCCATATCCGGATAGAGGGTCTTGCCGTCGGCCAGCACCTCCAGTTTGACCAGATCCCAGCCCCCCGCCTCGCGCGCCAGCCGCAGGGTGCGCACCGCCTCCTCGCCGGTAAAACAGCCGGCGGTATTGGGCAGGAAGGTAAAGCGGTCCGGCTTGACGTAATCGACCAGCATCGGTTGCGATGGATCGGACAAATTAACCCGCCGGATCGCCACGGTGACGATCTCGGCCCCGGCGGCCTCGGCGGCGGCGGCGTTGAGGGCATAATCCTTATACTTGCCGGTGCCGACGATCAGCCGCGAGCGAAACCTCCGCCCCGCCACCGTCCAGGTGTCTTCATCGCTCGCCGTCGTCAAATCCATCTCACCCGTTCTAAACACCCTTATCCCCCAGTGAAAGCCACCCCTCGTCCGGGAGAGGAACAGAAGCGCGTTCTGATTCGTTCTCTGCCCGCCCTGGAGGAAAGAGGCTGCGCGCTCCTCGCTGTGGCGGCGCCCCCTACCGCTCGGCTGGCGCCGGGAGGGGAAGAGAGGCGGGGTTAGCCGCCGCCGATGAAGTGTACGATCTCGATCTGGTCGCCGTCGGCCAAAGCGGTGGCGGCGTAGGCCGAGCGGGGGACGATGGCGCGGTTTAGTTCCACCGCCACCTTGCGCGCGTCCAGGCGCAGCCGCGCCACCAGATCAGCCAGATACGCCACCCCCTCGACCGCCCGCGCCTCGCCGTTCACCGTCAATCGCACCGCGCCTCTCCAAAAACCCCCGTGCCGCCAAGCCTCGCGCCCGCTTGTTACCCCGCACGCGCGGCGATACAAGACGCGCAACCGATTTGGGCGCTCTGATCGCCCCTTTTAACAGCGAGACCCCCCGTCCGATGGCTAAACCCGAGGCTGCGCCCGCCCCGTCCGCCGATGCCGTGCTGGTGCGCGAGCTGGCGGGCGTTCTGAACGAAACCGGCCTGACCGAAATCGAGCTCGAACGTGGCGATCTGAAGTTCCGTTTGCACGGCGAAAAGCTCAGGGGCACGTGGGCCATCGTGCGGATGAAGACCAGCCAGTGGCTGCTGCTCAAGAAGAAGGATGAAGCTTCAAAGCCTGGCTGGAATGTGGAGTCGCTGGCGTACAGCATCAAGACCGGCAGGTCGCAGGAAGAGATCGCGGCTGACCTTCCAGCGCGCAAGTCAAAGGCCGTAAAAAAAAAGTTCCCGCAGGCTCGGTTGCAGCGCCCATGCCGGGCTTCTTTGTGCCGATGGGTGCGGAACTTACAACAAAGCTCCCGCAGGGCGACGACTGGATCTATGAGGTTAAGTGGGACGGCGTGCGTGGTCTTATTT
>JANXWN010000173.1 GCA_025351125.1 Caulobacteraceae bacterium
TCAGGGGCCGACCGATCGCTCGCGCCAAAACCATGTCGAACGCCGCCGCGCGATCAGCCGGAATGGCGGTGAACACCAAGCTCGGAGCCGACCTGGGGGCCACCATCGCTAGCTGAGCGATCAAGCTGGACTGAATGAGCACCACCGCCGACATCAAAGCAACGCCTAAGCCCAGCGCCGGCGCCGCCGTGCGCGCCGCCGAACCGCGACCGGCGAGATTCGCCAGCGCGATTCGGATCGCGCCGTGATAGCGACCCCGTGATCGGGCCGCCGCATTGGCTGCCGCCACGCCCAGGGCCCACAACGTGGCGAAAGCGACGATGACGCCGACGATCATAACGACCGCGGTGATCGGGGTTGGCGCCGTCGCGACGACCAGGGCCGCCAAGCCGGCGCCAGCCGCCAGAGCACCGATCAGCTCCGGTCCAACGGCCACTCTGATAGGCGCCACGCCGCGAAACAGGGCGGCAGGCGGGGTGACACGCGCGTGGGCTAGCGGCCCCAGACCAAACGCGGCGGCCGACAACAAACCAAACGCTCCGGCTTTGATCAGCGGCTGCGGGTAAAGGTCGAACAGCGCGGGAATCGGCAGACTTTTCGCAACGCCGGCGCCCAAAATCAAAGGCGTCGCGCCGCCGATCGCGAGGCCGATCACTACGCCCAAAACGGCTAATACGCCGATCTGAATCATGTAGACATCGCGCACGAGAGACCCCTCGGCGCCCAAAACCTTAAGCACCGCGATCGAGGCGGTCTTGGCGTCTAGATAGGCCTTAACCGCTACCGACACTCCTAGCCCCCCCGCAACCAGGGCCGCCAGGCCGATGAAACCCAGAAAATACTCCAGTTCGTCCAACAAGCGACGCAGACCGGGCGTCGCGTCACCGCGGTCATGCAGACGATAGGCGCCCGCGCCGATGGTCGATAGCGATTTGTCCAACCCCGCCCTGACGGCCTGCAGGTTCCGCCCCGGCCCCAGAGCGATCCGCGCCGTCTCGCCGAACGGCGCGCCGGAGTCCAAGAACCCGCCGTCTTCGACCAAGTGCATCGGCGCCAGCACCCGCGAGCCCAACGCAAAGCCACGCGATAGACGATCAGGCTCCGACAGTAATACGGCCGTCGCCGTCACCGGCACATTGCCAATCAGCAGCCGGTCGCCGATCCGAAGGTGCAGGCGATCCAGCAGCGACTGCTCCACCGCGACGCTGGCGATCCCGTTGCGGGGCGCGAGGGCCTGGCGCAAAGTCGCCCCGCCCCCTAATTCGACACGTCCAGTGAGGGGATAGCCACCGCTGATCCCACGCAAATCGACTAAATGACGTTCGCCCGACGGGGCCTGAGCCATCGCCCCGACGCTTGCCGCGTAATCGTGCGGCCCGACGCGGGCCACGATAGCCTGTTCAGCGGGGGTAAAACGGCGCATCACGAGGCCGACCGAAACGTCGCCCCCCAGAATATCCCGCGCCTGCGCCGCCAACCCGACGCGAAAAGCTTGCGCCGTCGACCCCGCCGCGGCGATGGCGGCAACGCCCAGAGCCAAGCAGGCCAGAAAGATCCGAAAGCCGCGCACGCCGGATCGCAACTCCCGCAAGGCCAGGCGCAGCGCCAGCGGCATGGTTCAGCGCCCGTCCGTCATGGCGCCGTCAAACATCCGCACGCATCGATCCGCCCGCGCGGCCAAGACGTTGTCGTGCGTCACCAGCACCAGGGCCGCGCGCGATTGCGCGGTTAACTCAAAGATCAGGTCAGCCACGACGGCGGCGTTGGCCGCGTCCAGATTGCCGGTCGGCTCGTCAGCAAACAGTAATGACGGCGCCGCCGCCAGGGCCCGCGCCAAGGCGACCCGCTGTTGCTCGCCGCCGGAGAGTTGATGCGGATAATGCCGCGCCCGGGCCGTTAGGCCGACCTTATCCAGCCAGTCCTTCGCCGCCGCGCCGGCGCGCCGCTCGCCGGCGATCTCCAGCGGAGTAGCGATGTTTTCTTCCGCCGTCATGTTCGGCAACAGGTGAAAGGCCTGAAACACCAAGGACACCCGGCCACGCCGAAGCCGCGCGCGTCCATCCTCGTTAAGAATGCCCAGATCTTGACCGAACAACCGCACCGACCCGGCCGTGGGCTGTTCGAGGCCGGCGGCGACGGCAATCAGCGAAGACTTGCCACAGCCGGAAGGGCCAACGACGGCGACCCGTTCGCCGGCCGCGACCGAAAAATCGATCCCCCGCAAGATTTCCACAGCCCCCGCCCCCGATGTCAACGCCAGGCTGACGCCGTTCAGGACGAGGGGCGCGCCGGCCCCGGCGACGTCTACCATTTCACGGCGTTCAACATCGAAACAGGGCTCATGAATTGAGGAATTTGTGCAATCCCCTACATAGGGGCTGATCATGACCGCCGCACCCTCATTCGACATGACCCGTCGCCGCGTCCTTGCCGCCGTCCTGGTGGCCGCCGCGCCCGCCTGCGCCGCCGCCACTCCGCCGGTGGTTACCCTGCTGGGCGATTCCATCACCGCCGGCTACGGCCTTCCCGCCGCTCTGGCTCTGCCGGCGCAGTTGCAAGCGGCTCTCGTCCACCGCGGCGTCGCTGCGATCGTGCGCGGCGCCGGGG
>JANXWN010000318.1 GCA_025351125.1 Caulobacteraceae bacterium
CCGCTTCATAGGTCAAGGTGCCGGAACGCGACACGACGCCCACCGAGCCGTTGCGGAAAATATTGCCCGGCATAATACCGATTTTGCACTGTTCGGGCGTCAGAACCCCAGGACAATTAGGTCCGATCAGGCGGGACTTCGAGCCTTGCAAGGCGCGTTTGACGGTGACCATGTCCATCACCGGAATGCCTTCGGTGATGCAGATGATCAAAGAAATCTCCGCATCGATCGCCTCGAGAATGGCATCGGCGGCAAAGGGCGGCGGCACATAGATCACCGATGCGTCCGGCTTCGTCACACCGGCGGCCTCGGCCACTGTGTCGAAGATCGGCAGGCCGATATGAGTCGTTCCCCCCTTACCGGGCGAGGTGCCGCCGACCATCATTGTGCCGTAGGCGATGGCCTGTTCGGTGTGAAAGGTGCCTTGCGCGCCGGTGACGCCCTGGCAAATTACGCGAGTCTGTCGGCCTATGAGGATGGACATAAATTTTCGTTTCTCAGATGGGGCATTTGAGGTGAGGTTGCGAGAGTGCGGAGCCCGCGTCAGGCTGCGCGGACCGCCGCGACGATCTTCTGCGCCCCGTCCGACAGATCGTTGGCGGCGATGACGTTCAGGCCGCTTTCGTTAATGATTTTCTTGCCCAGTTCAACATTGGTGCCTTCGAGACGGACAACGAGCGGCACCTTCAAGCCCATTTCCGTGACTGCCGCCACCACGCCCTCGGCAATGATGTCGCAGCGCATGATTCCCCCGAAAATGTTGACCAATATCCCTTTGACATTGGGATCGGCGGTAATGATCTTGAACGCCGCCGTCACCTTTTCTTTCGAAGCGCCGCCGCCGACATCAAGGAAGTTGGCCGGCTCCGCGCCATAGAGTTTGATAATGTCCATCGTCGCCATGGCCAAACCCGCGCCATTCACCATGCAGCCGATTTCACCGTCCAGCGCGATATATGACAGATCATGTTTGGAGGCTTCGATTTCCTTCGCATCTTCTTCGCTTTCGTCGCGCAGAGCCGCCAGATCCGGGTGTCGATAAAGCGCGCTGTCGTCGAATGATACTTTGGCGTCAAGAACGATAAGCGCTCCCTGCGCCGTCACGATCAACGGATTGACTTCCAGCATGCTCATGTCGGTGGCGACGAAAGCTTTGTAAAGCGCCGGCAACAAGGCGCGAAGCTGCTTGGCTTGATCACCCTTCAAGTTCAACGCCTTTGCCAAGGCCTGAGCGTGATGGGGCCACGGCCCCGACGCGGGGTCGATTGAAAAGGTTATGATTTTTTCGGGCGTGGCCTGCGCGACCTCCTCGATATCCATGCCGCCTTCGGTCGAAGCGACAACGGCGATGCGGCTTGTTTCACGATCCACCAACAAGGAAAGGTAAAGCTCTTTTTCAATCGCCGCGCCCTCTTCAATGTAAAGGCGGCGGACCTCCTTGCCTTTCGGGCCCGTCTGATGAGTGACGAGAGTCATGCCGAGCATCCGCGTCGCCTCGGCCTTCAGTTCGGCCGACGATTTGACCACTTTGACGCCGCCGCCCTTGCCTCGTCCGCCGGCATGGATCTGTGATTTGACCACCCACGCCGAGCCGCCCAGGGTTTCACCCGCCGACACAGCTTCCGCCACCGTAAAAGCCACGTGTCCGCGCGGTACCGGAACGCCGAACGCGGCGAGGACGGCTTTGGCTTGATATTCATGGATGTTCATACAGGATCCGCGGGGGATTAGAGTTGAGCCGGGGGGTTATAGGCAGGGCCTCGCGGCGGTGCAACCGAACCTGGTCGCTCAATACTGCTGGGTCCAGCCCGTTCCACGCCGTAGCGCGCCAAGAACATTTCGACCGCCTCCGCCACGCCGCTGCTGATCGCCGCGGCGGTCGGTCGTTCGGTCAGGTTAAGGACTAAGGCGAAATGTTGGTGGCTACGACACAGCGACATAAATTGCACGGCGGCCAAAGCGCAGTCGGCGGGATTAATTTTGCCAAGCACTTTCGCGCGTTGAAAATAATCTTCTAATCGACCGACCCCAACTGCCGGTCCGGCTGCGTAAAACACTCGACCCAGATCTGGGGTGCGATGGGCTTCGGCCACGATAATTTGGAACATGCGAACCGCCCAGGGCGAAAACAAATGGTCCAGATAGGTCTCGCCGAACCGGCTCAACACCTCGGCGACGGGCGGATCATCGGGGAGATCGTAAAGACCGACAGCGAACCTGGCGCACTGATGGCGAATACAGGCTTCAAACAACGCCTCCTTACTGGTGAAGTAATTATACAGCGTGCCCTTTGAGCCGCCGAGCCGCGTCGCGATCGCCGACATCGATGCCGCCGCGAAGCCTTCGGCGTTGAATACCTCTTGAGCCACGCCCAAGATGACTTCGCGCCGTTGATCGTGACGGGTAGAGACAGGGGTGCTGGTCGCCATGGCGCCGCTAGAAGGCTGTTCCGGGGTTGACAAGGACCCTCCCTCCGCTAAAAATATCAATACCGTACCGTACGGTCATTTTGTAGTCCGTAGCGCTGATGATGTCCATTCCGGTTTTACGTCGCAATTTGGCCGTGCTGGCGATTTGCGGACTAAGCGCATGCGCCGCCTTGCCAAAAAGCGAGCGCTTGCCGGCGCTTATCGATCCCGCCGCGCTCGGCTCAGAGCGGAGCTTTGCGACTGGCACACGCGCGTGGCCGGCGGACGACTGGTGGGTCGGTTACGGGGATGCTCAACTGGATCGCTTAATGACGGAAGCCCTCGCCGGGTCTCCCGATCTCGCGACCGCTAGAGCGCGTCTCGATAAGGCGAAAGCCGTGCTGTCGGGCGTGAGCGCCGCTTTGGCGCCATCGATTTCCGCCAACGGCTCGGCGGCGGAAACAAAACAAAGCTATAACAACGGCTTTCCTGCGCAATTTGTGCCGAAGGGCTATCGCGACGGCGGGCGGATTACGCTGGACTTCAGTTATGAGATCGATTTTTGGGGCAAGAACCGCGCCGCGATAGCGGCCGCCACCTCGGACGCGCGCGCCGCCCAGGCCGAGGAGGCTCAGGCGCGGCTGATCCTGACGACAAATGTCGCCGCCGCTTATGCTGACTTGGCGCGATCGTACGCCGAACGCGACGTCGCCAAACGCGCCGCGCAGTCGCGTGAGGAAACTTTGGCGCTCGTCGGCCGGCGGGTTGCCAACGGTTTGGACACTCGAGGTGAGTTAAGCGCCGCCGCCGCCGGCCCGGCCGCCGCCCGCGCGGACCTCGGGGCCATTGACGAAGAGATTGCCCTAACGCGACTGCAACTTGCCGCCTTCGTGGGGGCCGGCCCAGACCGCGGAGCCGTTATTGCTCGTCCCGTCGAGGCCAAACTGGCGCCTCAAGGGCTGCCAAGTCGTCTGGCCGCCGAACTGATTGGCCGGCGACCCGATCTGATCGCCGCGCGGCAGCGGGCCAAAGCCGCCGCCAAGCGCATTCATCAATCAGCCGCCGCATTTTATCCCAATCTAAACCTGACCGCCTTCATCGGCTACCAATCGCTGGGGCTCGCCAACTTGCTGGCCTCGGGATCAGGCATCGGTCAGGCTGGACCGGCGATTTCCCTGCCGATCTTTGAAGGTGGGCGGCTCAGAGCCAATCTGCGCGGCGCCCAGGCTGACTATGCCGTCGCCGTCGCCGCCTATAACGCAACCCTGATCGAAGCCTTACGGAGCGTCGCCGCCGCGACGACGCAACAGCGCGCACTCGCGAGCCGCCTTAAAGACAGCCGCGAAGCCTTGACCGCCGACGAGGACGCCTACCGGATCGCGCGACTGCGTTACGAAGGCGGCCTTTCGAACTATCAGGGCGTTTTGCTGGTGGAAGAGCACGTACTGCAAAGCCGCCGGCTGGTGGTGGACTTAAAGGCGCGAGCCTTTGCCCTCGATATTCAACTGATCCGCGCGCTCGGCGGCGGCTTCAGCGCGCCATTTTCGTAAATACAGGCCTCCCGTCATGACCACCGACACCGACATCGACGCGAAAAAATCTGCCTCCAAGACCCTCCGCAAGCGCCTATTCACCATATTGGCGAGTGTGGTCGCATTCGCCGTCGCGGCGTGGTTGATCTATTGGGTGACGGTCGGACAAAACCACGTCGTCACCGACGACGCCTATGTTGACGCCAATGTCGCTCAGATAACGCCCTTGATTTCCGGGCAAGTGGCAAAGGTTTTGGTGACGGACACGCAAAATGTACAGGCCGGTCAACCCTTGGTGGTGATCGACGACGCCGACGCCCAAGTCGCCCTGGCGCAAGCCCAGGCGCAATTTAGCCAGGCCGAACGGCGGGTTCGCGGCTATTTCGCCAATGCGAACGCCCTTTCGGGTCAAGTCGCGGCGCGGGACGCCGAGATCGCGAGGGCGAATGCTCAAATCGCCGCCGCTCAAGCCGACACGGACCGCGCGGCGACTGAACTGGGTCGTCGCGAGCGACTCGCGGCCTCGGGGGCCGTATCAGGCGATGAACTCACACAAGCACAGAACCAGTCCCGCACGGCCAAGGCGGCCTTGGAGTCGGCGCGCGCCGGCAGGGCTTTGGCTGTCGCCAATCGCGGCGGCGCGGTCGGAACGCAAGGGGTGAACAGCGCCTTGATTTCGGGATCGAGCATCGAAGGCAACCCCGAAGTCGCCGCGGCGCGCGCCAATTTGAGGGCGGCGCAATTAGGTCTGGCTCGCACGGTGCTGCGCGCGCCGTTCGACGGCGTTGTCGCCAAAAAGGACGTCGCGATTGGCCAACATGCGCAGGTTGGATCGGTACTCATGAGCGTCGTTCCGGTTGCCCAAGTCTTTGTCAACGCTAACTTCAAGGAGGTTCAGCTGCGCAAGGTAAAACTGGGCCAGCGGGTAACCCTGACCTCGGACATTTATGGCCGCGGCGTGAAGTTCCACGGCGTCGTCGCGGGTGTGTCGGGGGGAACAGGCTCCGCGTTCTCCCTGATCCCGGCGCAAAACGCGACCGGCAACTGGATCAAGGTTGTTCAGAGGCTGCCGCTGCGGGTGACGCTCGATGCGGCCGACCTGCGAAGCCACCCTTTGCGTGTCGGACTGTCGATGTCGGTCGACATTGACGTGTCGTCGCGATGATGGCGCGCGCCCTGGCGGATGAAGACGGTCGCTAAAGTCATGGCGGATGCAACCCGGAATCCAAACGACGACTTTTCCCCCATGGCCGGCTCGAAACTGTGGGTGGCGGGGATTGTGTTGGCCTTTGCCAATTTTATCGTTTTGCTCGACACCACCATCGCCAACGTATCGGTGCCAAATATCGCCGGTGGGTTGGCGGTTTCGCCCAGTCAAGGCACCTGGGTCATCACCTCCTATGCCGTTGCGGAGGCTATCACCGTCCCGTTGACCGGCTGGTTGGCGCAAAGGTTTGGCGCGGTGCGCGTCTTCTCCGTCGCCATGCTCGGCTTTGGCGCCTGTTCCGCCCTATGTGGTTTGGCGTCGTCGCTGGGATTTTTGGTGTTTTGTCGGATACTGCAAGGTCTGGCGGGTGGGCCGATGATTCCGTTGTCGCAAACTCTGCTGCGGCGAATATTCCCGTCTCACCTGCAACCGACCGCTCTGGGGTTGTGGGCGATGACCACCGTCGTGGCCCCGATCGCGGGACCGCTCCTGGGCGGCGTAATCGTCGACAACGCCGGTTGGCCGTGGGTATTTTATATTAACGTGCCGTTTGCGGTGGTTGTTTCGGTGTTGGCGTGGCGCATGTTGATGCGGCACGAAACGCGGATAGAAAAACGTCCGATTGATCGGGTAGGGCTGGTTTTATTGGTGCTGTGGATCAGCGCCATGCAAATCATGCTGGACAAGGGCAAAGACCTCGATTGGTTCGACTCGCCGATCATCGTTGGTCTCGCGCTCGTTGCGGCGATCGGCTTTATCTCGTTCATTATTTGGGAGCTGACCGACGCCAATCCGGTCGTCAACCTGCGGGTGTTTCGCAACGGCGCCTTCTCCGCCGCAACCTTGGTCGGCAGCGTCGCCTACGGAACCTTTTTCTCGTCAGTCGTGCTCATCCCGCTGTGGCTCCAGACCAATATGGGCTATACGGCGACGTGGGCGGGACGGGCCATGGCGTTGACCGGCCTGTTCGCGGTAATACTTTCCCCCGTAGTGGCGCGACTGACCACGCGTGTCGATCTCAGAGCGATGGTATCGTTTGGCGTTGGGATTCTGGCCGCCATTTCGTTCTGGCGATCTGGCTTCACGACCGGTGCGGGGTTTTGGGACGTCGCCTTGCCGGTTCTGGCGCAGGGTGTCGCCATGCCGTTTTTCTTTATCCCCATAACCGCGCTGTCGTTGAGCGCGGTCAAGCCCTCGGACGTTGCATCCGCCGCCGGCCTCATGACTTTTACCCGCACCAGCAGCGCGGCGTTCTCGGTCTCGATTATGACCACGGCCTGGGAAAACACCGCCACGGTGCATCACACCGACCTTGCCGGAACGCTGAACCATCCCGGCGCCACGATCGACCGAATGCGGGCGTTGGGGATGACGGCGGGCCAGGGCTTACAACAAGTCGATCGTCTCGTGCAGGGCCAGGCGGTGATGTTGGCCACCGACCACATCTTCTTGATTAGCGCCGTTTTGCTGGCATGCGCGTCGGGCGCGATGTGGCTGGTGCCCAAACCCGCGCAGCGTCCGCCTCCCGACG
>JANXWN010000178.1 GCA_025351125.1 Caulobacteraceae bacterium
CGAGGCGCAAATTCCGGCGCAATACCCAGAGCGCGCCGCCTTGGTCGCAAAGGGATCGGTCAATATCGACGGGCGCGTGTTGACCGTAGGGCAAATGGCGGTGTTTGCGCCTGGCGAGCCAGTTTTAGTGACCGCAGTCACCGACGCGGACGTCATATTGCTCGGTGGCGAAACGGTCGGACCGCGATACCTGGAGTGGAACTTCGTCTCGTCGTCGAAGACGCGGCTTGAGCAGGCGAAGGCGGACTGGCGCGCCGGACGCATGAAACTGCCCGACGCCGATCACGACGAATTCATTCCGGGACCGGCCTAGAGCTTTAACGCCTGACCCTGGTGGACGACCGCAAAAAAGAAAGGCCGCCTGACGGCGGCCTTTCTCTCGATAAATCTCAAAAAAGTCCTAAGCGGACGCGGATACCTTGGCGCGGTTCTGGCGCCGCGCCATAACCCCGATGCCGCCGAGACCAATCAGCATCATCGCCCAAGCGGCCGGTTCGGGCACGCCGCCCCCACCACCCACTGTCTTCTCACCAGCGACCGAAACCCCGAATAGCTGGCCTGAATTCGTATTGATCGTCTGAACCACCAAGCCGGAAGCGATGTTCACTTCGTAGAGATTTCCATTCGAGAAGCTTCCGGTCCAGAAATTCTTGCCGTCCGGCGTCACATCAAGCGAGAATACGCCGTTTGTACCCACGTTATAGGTGCTGATCAGATTGCCCAAAGCGTCGAGGTGCGCGACGTCGGCATTGTCGGCGACCAGCACGCTGCCATCGGCCAGGATGCGCAGGGCAAATGCGTTCCCCCCCGTTAAACCTGTCGCGAAGGACGTCAAATTACCGCTAACCGTATCGTAACGCTCGACCGTCGAACCTTCCTGAGTATAGTAAAAGGTCGTTTGATTGGCCGCGAGGTCAAACCAGTCGACACGGGCCGTCAGGCCGATGTTCGCGCCGCCCAGGACACTGATGCCGCCGCTTGTTTTGCCGACGTAGCCCGTGCCGGTCTTGTTGAAGATGATGGACTCGACGCCCCCGCCCAAACCGCTGTCCGCGAGACCGAGCGAAACGCCGTTGTTGTCGAATTTCGACACCGAACCTACGCTAAAATTGGTCACGTAAAAATTGCCGGAGGTGTCGCTTGCCGAACCGGTCGTGAAACCGCCCTGGCCGGTGTTCAAGGTCGTCAGGAGCGAGCCATTGTCGTCATAAACCTGCACTCGGCCGTCGCCGGTTGAAGCGAACACGTCGCCGGAGTCGAAAAGAGCCGCCGCCGCGGGGGTTGAGAGAAGAGCGACCGCGGCCGCGGCGAGGTAAAGTGTGCTGATTTTCATTTCGCTTGCCCGTTTGTGGACCTGCGTCATTATGACGCGGTGAAGGCATCTAAATCACTGTGTTGGAATTGGGGCAAGTGTTTTTTTAAGAATTCGGCAATTATTTTCTAGAATCCGCTCTTGGCGAGGCCGACGCCTACCCGTCAGTCAGTGCACGGCGGGCTTGCAGCCAGTATTGGGCGCCGGTAATCAGTGTTACAAGTGCGGCGAGCCACAGCAGAGAATGTGCCGTGATCGTGGCTGGCCCCAAGATGTTGGGATCGTTAGGCAAGGAAAACGCCGCCCAGCCCGCCACCAGCAATTCCGCCCCCAACGCCAACAGCTGAAGCGTGGTCTTCCATTTCGCCAGCAGGGTCACCGGCAAGCTGACGCCTTTGCCGGCCGTGACTTCCCGCAGCGCGCTCACGGTGAATTCCCGAAACAGGATCAAAGCCGATGGTATCACCACGGCGGCGTTGGGGCCGAGCGACAGGAGACCCAAGATCGCGCCGCACACTAAAACCTTATCGGCGATCGGATCGAGGATGGCGCCCCATACCGTGGTGGCGTTGAGGCGTCTGGCCAACCAGCCGTCAAAAAAATCGGTCACCGCGGCGACCACGAACGCCGCGAACGCCCACCGCTCCAGCGCGAACTGCGCGCTAGGCGTCAGCCGGTCGCTCAACGTCGCGGCGGCCGCTAGGCCGAAAAAGGTGAACAACGCCAGGGCAAGGCGGAGGCCGGTGAGCAGGTTGGGCAGTCGCGTCATGCGAGGCACTCTAACGCGAATTTGCAACCGATAGTCTAGCCGTCCTTGCGAAAATGATCGTGGATGCGCCGGGCGAGAGCGTCATTCACACCCTCGACCTTGGTCAGGTCGGCGGCGGAAGCGCGCGACACTCCCCGCGCCGAGCCATAAGCATGCAGCAGGGCGCGCTTTCTGGCCTGCCCCACGCCGTCGATCTCGTCCAACGGGTTTTGTCGCATTTGCGCGGCGCGTTTGGCGCGATGCGTGCCGATAGCGAAACGGTGCGCCTCGTCGCGTAGCCGTTGCAGGTAATACAGCACCGGGCTTTTCGGTTCGAGCATGAACGGCGCCTTGCCGGGCATGAAAAACCGTTCCAAACCGGCGTCGCGGTCAGGTCCCTTGGCGACGCCGACGACGGGAATGTCGTCGACACCAAGCTCCATCAGTACGTCGAGCGCGGCCTGCAATTGCCCCGCGCCCCCATCCACCAAGACCAGATCGGGCCGCGGCGCATTCTCGCCCGCTTCTTCCTCCTTCGCCAATCGACTGAACCGGCGGCTGAGTACTTCGCGCATCATGCCGTAATCGTCACCCGGCGTCAGCTCGGTGTTTTTGATGTTGAACTTGCGGTACTGATTTTTTTGAAAGCCCTCCGGTCCGGCGACGACCATGCCGCCGACCGCGTTGGTTCCGGAAATGTGCGAGTTGTCGTAAACCTCGATACGCGCCGGTGGGGCGTCTAGCGCGAAAACCTCCCCGACCAACGCTAACAATTTCGACTGGGCCGAGTTTTCCGCCAACTTTCGACCCAACGCTTCGCGTGCATTGGTTAGGGCGTGCTCGACCAGGCCGCGCTTTTCGCCGCGTCTCGGCATGGCGATCTCGACCTTGTGCGTCGCTTTTATGGTGAAGGCGGCGCGTAACAGGTCGATGTCGGCCGGCTCCACATTGACCAAAATCATTTTCGGGATTGGCTTGTCGTCATAGAATTGGCCCAAAAACGCGGCCATGATCTCTGGGTCTTCGTCGGTCTTGTCCACGCGCGGGAAATAGGCGCGGTTGCCCCAATTTTGCCCGGCCCGGAAAAAGAATACCTGCACGCAGGCCTGACCGCCTTGGGAATGCAGGGCGAAGACGTCCGCCTGGTCGATAGTTTCGGCGTTGATCTGAGTTTCTTGCGCGACCGACGAGAGGGCGCGGATGCGATCTCGCAGGCGGGCGGCCTGTTCGTATTCTAGACCGTCGGAGGCCGCCTGCATGTCGGCGCTCATCTTCGCCATCACGCCCCGAGTCTTGCCGCGCAAGAACGCTTCGGCTTCGCGCACCAAACTGTCGTAATCTGGCAGTTCGATCAGGCCGACGCACGGCGCGGCGCAGCGGCGAATTTGATGCAGCATGCACGGCCGCGTGCGACTCTCGTAAACGCTGTCGGAGCACGACCGCAGTAAAAACGCCTTTTGCAAAGTATTAAGCGTGCGATTGACCGCCCATGCGCTGGCGAAGGGTCCAAAATAGTCGCCTTTGATGGAGTGCGCTCCGCGATGTTTTCGCAATTGCGCCGCCGGATGTTCGCGGCGAATGACGATTTCCGGAAAACTCTTGTCGTCCCGCAGCAAAACGTTGAAGCGCGGCTTCAACTGTTTAATCAGATTGATCTCTAGCAACAGGGCATCGGCCTCGGTCTTGGTCGTGGTGAATTCCATCGATCGGGTCAGATCGACCATCAAAGCGATACGTTGGGTGTGAAAACGCCCTTGTGCGTACTGAATCACGCGTTTTTTGAGCGAGCGCGCCTTGCCGACATAGAGCGGCTCGCCGTCCTGGCCGAACATGCGATAGACACCGGGAGTGTCGGGCAGACGACGCACCAGATCTTTTATCAGGGCGGGGCCGACTAGCGGGGCGGAAGACTCGGCGGACATGACGCCAAATATAGGCGAATCGCCTCGAGCGCCTAACACATGGTCGAGATTTGTTGTGACGGGTCGGTCAGCTCCAGCCCGACCGCGGTAGGCGGAAGCGCACTTCGTTTCGCGCAAAGTCCAAACAGACGGACTCAAATCGGCTGAGCACGTCCACCCCTAACAAGATGGCCGGGCGCCGGGTCAGGTTCCACAAGCGGAAGGTATGCAGGTCGGCAAAAGCTACGGGCCAGTTGGGCAGCCGCATGCCGCCAACGCGAAGATTGGGCAAATCCATCATCATCGCGCTCATCGTTTGGCCCGTGGCGCTAAAAATCACCGTGCCGAAGCAGGGCGTCGTCGGGTGTCGGGCGACGGCCATGGCGCTGAGCGCCAGATTTCCGATCGTGTTTTGCGCCCCGGAATCTAGAAATGCGGTGATCGATATGCCCGCCAAATCGGCGTCCACGAGGGTCATTTGGCCGTCTCGCCGGGTCGCTTTGACGGCAATGTCATTCGGATCTCGCCACAAACGGGTCGGCGCTTCGACACGCAAGGTCTGGCCGCGAAAATCCAGCGTCACCAGTTGATTGCCCAGCGTATCCAAGCCCAACAAACCCCAACCGCCCAGATCAGCCCGCGGCAGGACCGCGAACGGCGCCTTGACCTCCGAGCGAGGCCCAAGCTTGATCGTGGTTTCGACCGACGGGGCCATGATCATGCCGGCCGCGCCGTTGATCGCGACCGGCGGCCCGACGTTCAGCCCGAGCGCCGTGACCAACTCTCGCGCTACGACCGACCGATTGGCGCCTGTATCGACCACAAAGGCGAACGGGCCGCGGCCGCCGATTTGAACGGGCACGGTCATCCGCCGATAGATGTCGGCGACCGTCGTGACGCTGGTCGGCGGCGTATAGTCTTGTTCGGCGAGGGGCGTCAGCCGCGACGAGGGCGCAAGTTCCACGAGAGCGGCGCGGGCGAGGGGCGCACACGCCCAAGCGGTCGCCCCGAACAGGCCGAATGTACGGCGATCGATGAGCCTTGGCGCCATGCGCGTCTGGTCCCCTTGCCGTCGACGATACACCCGCGCGGACGGGGTCCAAAGCAATTCGTTCCGGCGACGCGCCGCCGTGTTCTCCGCGTAAACTGCATTTGACAGTGAGTCGGGTCGCCGCCATGATCCGACCCGGTCCGTCGGACTCTCTTGAGGGGGCGCCGATAAAAATGCGCGTGTCGAGAACCCCGCGTCTTGCTCGGCTCGCAGGTGGCGTGAGATGACGTCAACCGCCGCGCGCGCTCCACCCGCGTTCGCCAAGGCCGCGCCGCCGCAACTTCTGCGTGTGCTGGGGATCGCATTCGGTCTGGCGGTGGTGGTGGGCAGCGTGATCGGCGCGGGAATCATGCGCGCCCCCGGCGTGGTGGCGCGTGGGATCGCTAACGAACCGACGTTTCTCTTGGCCTGGCTTGCCGGCGGCATGCTGTGCCTGCTTTCCGCCATGCCTGTGGTGGAGGCCGGCGCCTCGGTGCCCCGAGCCGGGGGCGCCTTTCCCATCGCCGAGCGCGCGTTCGGGACAACCGTGGGTTTTCTCGCGGGATGGATCACTTGGCTGGGCAATGTGTCGGCCATCGCCTACGTCGCCGTGGTTTTCGGCGAATATGTCCATCGCCTGGGGCTCGCAGCGCCGATTCCAGTGGGCGTGCTCGCCGGCGGATTGATACTTGCCGCCGCGGTCATGAATCTGGCGGGAACGCGCGCGACGGGCGCTTCACAGGCGGTCGCCAGCGCGGTCAAGGGCGCGGGCTTCCTGGTTCTGGCGGCGGTGTTGCTGGCCTCGCCGCACGCCGCGCCCACCCATGCCGCGTCGCCTGCGGTCGCGGCCGCCGGAATCGGTGGGGTGGTCATGGCGATCCGCGTGATCTACGCCACCTATAACGGCTGGGGTAGCGCCATCATCTTCTCCGAAGAAGTCCGGCGGCCTGAACGGACCCTCGCGCGGGCGACCTTCACCGACATCGCCGTAGTGACCACGCTTTATGTGCTGATCAATGTTGCGGTTTTGCACGTCCTCACGCCCGCCGCTATCGCCGGATCCGATCTGGCGGTGGGAGACGCGGCCAAAGCGGTCCTCGGAGCGACAGGTGATATGGCGATCACCGCGTTTGGCCTCTTTTCTCTGGCCGCCCTCGCCAACTTGAATGTCATGAAGGGTTCGCGGATCACCTTCTGCATGGCCAGGGACGGCGTCTTGCCAAAGAGTCTGGCGGCGGTTTCGGCCGGCGGAACGCCGGTGTGGAGCGTCGCTATGTTGGTCTTCGCCGCCGTCCTTCTCGCCGCCACCGGGAGGTATGAGACCCTGGTGCGCATCTCCGCGCCGTGGAACATTTGCGCGGTGCTCATCATCACCTTCAGCGCGATCCGCCTGCGCGTCGCCGAGCCGGCGCTGGCGCGGCCCTGGAAGATGCCCCTGTTTCCTCTCCCCGCCATTGTCGCGGCGGCGATTCAGGCCGGCCTTCTGGGTCTTCTGCTTTGGGACGACCCTTGGAACGGGCTCTGGTCGGCAGCGACGGTCGTGGCGCCCTTGCCCATTTGGTTGCTCTTCGCGCGACGTTGGCGGCGGGAAGCGGCAGGCGACATCCCCTAGACTCTTCCTCCCTCTGGCGTCGAGGTCAATCGCAAATGGAATTCGACCCTTAACTCAATTTTGAGATGGTCCGGAACGGGAGCTGTTTTAACCACAAAGGACACGAAGGACACGAGGGCGGCCAGGACGGTCGATCGTTCTGGCGCAAAGCGCCAAATCTGAACCTTCGTGTCTCTTTTCCCCTCGGCAACAATCAGAGAGGTCGCGCGCCCTGGCGCATTTCAGGTGCCGGGCGTGGTCAGGCCAACCTTCAGGTCTTTGGCGACGTAGACGCAAGCGTCGTCGGCGAACATCCGGCCGTTCGCCACGCCCAGAACCAGCCTGCCGCGTCGGACTTGGCGCAGATCCACTTCGTAGCGAACCAGCCGGGTGACGGGCGTGACGTCGCCGCGAAATCTAACCTCACCCACGCCGGTGGCGCGGCCCTTTCCGGGCGAGCCGGACCACCCCAGCCAATAGCCGACGATCTGCCACATGGCGTCGAGCCCAAGACAGCCGGGCATCACCGGGTCGCCCCGAAAATGACAGTCGAAGAACCAAAGGTCCGGCGTGATATCCAGCTCGGCCACGACGCAGCCCTTGCCAAATTCGCCGCCGTCCAGGCTGATCTGCGTGATCCGGTCCATCATCAGCATGGGCGGTGCGGGCAGCTGGGCGTTGCCGGGACCGAAATAGCCGCCCCGGCCGGATTCGAGCAGATCGTCCTTCGTGTAGCTGGGCTTTGGGATATGAAATTCGCCCGGATCGGACATCGTCGAGACCGCCGTCACACGGCCTTCGCGTCCACGTAAATCTCGCCGCCGCCGTCGCGGAATTTCTCGGCCATTTCCGCCATACCGGCGGTCGCGATGTCGTTTTGACCCGCCGCCGCGTCGCGGATTTCGTGACTGATCTTCATCGAGCAGAATTTCGGACCGCACATCGAGCAGAAGTGGGCAACCTTGTGCGCCTCCTTGGGCAGGCTTTCGTCGTGATATTCGCGGGCGGTTTCGGGGTCGATGCCGAGATTGAACTGGTCTTCCCAACGAAACTCGAACCGGGCGCGGGAAAGGGCGTCGTCCCACGCGCGGGCGGAAGGATGGCCTTTGGCGAGATCGGCGGCGTGGGCGGCGATTTTATAGGCGATCACACCCTGCTTGACGTCCTCGCGGTCCGGCAGACCCAGATGCTCCTTGGGCGTGACGTAGCAAAGCATGGCGGTGCCGAACCAGCCGATCATCGCCGCGCCGATGGCGCTGGTGATGTGGTCGTAGCCGGGGGCGACGTCAGTGGTCAAAGG
>JANXWN010000353.1 GCA_025351125.1 Caulobacteraceae bacterium
TCCTGGTCGACGGGCTGCCGGTCGGCGCGGTTCAGGAAGAGCGGTTATCTCGCCGCAAGAACGACGCGGCGTTTCCCATGGCCGCGATAGAATGGTGCCTTGATCGCGCCGGGCTTGAGCCGGACGAGCTTGATGCGGTGGTTTTTTATGAACGCCCGATGCTGAAGTTCGACCGCATTCTTACATCAACTCTGCGCGCCTTTCCGCGGTCCTGGCGCGCGTTTCCCCATGCGATGAAGAACACCTTGGGCGAGAAGGCCTGGGTGCGGGGCCTGATCTCCTCGCATTTGGGCATCCCCGGACGCAAGGTGCTGTTTACCGAGCACCACCAATCGCACGCCGCGGCGGCGTTCCTGACCGCGCCGACGCGCCGGGCGGCGATCCTCACCACCGACGGGGTCGGCGAGTGGGCGACGATGACCGTCGGTCATGGCGAACGTCGTGACGACGGGAGCACGCGCCTCACGCTTCTGCGCGAGGTGCGCTATCCGCATTCGCTGGGCCTGCTTTACTCGGCGTTCACCGCCTTCCTGGGGTTTGAAGTCAACGAGGGCGAATACAAGGTCATGGGCTTGGCCAGCTACGGCCGACCGATCCTGGTCGATCAGGTTCTCAAGTTGATTCGGCGCACGCCCGACGGCGCCTTCGCCCTGGATCTGAAATATTTTGAATTTCACACCACGGCGGCGCGATCTTATTCTTCGCGCTTTATCGATCTGTTCGGCGCGCCGCGCGGCCCCTACGATCCGATCGCCTTGGATACAAATGAAGGACGGCGCTTCGCCGACATCGCCGCCAGCGTGCAGCGCGTGCTTGAGGATGTGTTGGTGGACATCGCTCGCGGCTTGCGGCTTGAGACCGGCCTGGACGATCTATGCTTGGGCGGCGGCGTGGCGCTCAACGGCGTCGCCAACACGCGAATTCTCCGTGAGTCGGGGTTCGCCAACCTGTTTGTTCCGCCGGCGCCCGGCGATGCCGGTTGCGCCCTAGGCGCGGCGCTTTACGCCGACCGCTTGTATTTTGGACAGCCCGACCGGGCTTTTCCCGATCACCCGTTCTGGGGCCCGGATGTCGACGAAACCGGCATGACGCAATGGGCGGCGGAGGACAAGCTGACCGTGGTTCGGCCGGGCGATGCGGCGTTTATCGAAACAATCGCCGAAGACCTGGCGGCGGGGCGCATCGTCGGTTGGATGCAGGGCGGCGCCGAACTGGGGCCACGCGCCCTGGGACATCGCAGCATCTTGGCGGCCCCGCATAGCGCGGCGATGCGCGACCGGCTTAACCGGGATATCAAATATCGCGAGGAATTTCGCCCGTTCGCGCCTGTCGTGACGCGCGAGGCGGCCGACCGTTATTTCGAGCTGCCGCCCGGCGGGGCCCGCCTCGCCCGCTTTATGTCCGGCGTCTTTCCGGTTCGGCCCCAATGGCGCGAGCGACTGGCGGCGGTGACCCACGTCGACGGCAGCGCGCGCGTTCAGGTGCTGGATCACGCCATGGACCCCACGCTTTACGGCCTGTTGGAAGCCTATGGCCGACGCACCAACATGCCAGTCTTGCTCAATACCTCATTCAACTTGGCCGGCGAGCCGATCGTCAATCGCGCCATCGAGGGCTACACCACCTTTCGGCGCAGCGGGATCGACGTGCTGGCGGTAGGGGGGGCCAGGATGACGAAACGCGAGGCGGCGCCGGCGGCGTTGCGGGAGGAATTGGTATGATCCGAAAGCGAGGGTCACTGCAGCGGGGATTGATCGTTTTGGCGAGCGCCGGAGGATCGATTGGCGACATGATTGTCGGCATGTGGCGCGGCGGCGGCGGCAAGCGCTGGCTGGTTCCGCTCGCGGTTTTCTTGTGTGTGATCGGTTTGGTGTTGATCTTGGCGGTGAGCGTCGAGGCCTTAGCGCCCTTCATTTACGCGATATTTTAAAGCGTGGAGACGCTGCGCGGGCTTTTGGCTTGCCCAGCGTGCGCGGGATCATTGGCGGCGGACTGGTCCTGCGCCGGCTGCGGCGTCAGCTATGACACCCGCGATGGCGTCGCGAACTTGAGGCTCGGCGGCGACGCCGTCACCGACGCCGTGCGAAGTTTCTATGAGGCCGCACCGTTTCCCGGCTACCGCGCCGACGACAGTCTTCAGGCTTTGCGCGCCCGCGCCGAACGCAGCGAATTTGCCCGGCTGCTGGACCGCGCCATAGCCGGCGACGCTCGCATCGTCGAAGTCGGTTGTGGCACCGGTCAGATGAGTCTGTATTTGGCGCGGGCGGATCGATTGGTGATCGGCGCCGATCTGACGCGAGCCTCGCTTACGCTGGGCGCGCGGGCGGCCAGCCGTTTTGGAGTGGGGCAGGTCCAGTTCGTCGAGACCGACCTCCATCAGCCCGGTCTGAGGCGAGGCGCCTTCGACGTGCTCTACTGCTCGGGCGTTTTGCACCACACCGCCGATCCGCGCGCCAGCTTCGCGCATGTCGCCCAGCTGGTTCGCCCCGGTGGCCTGATCGTGATCGGGCTCTACAATTCCTTTGCGCGATGGCCTCTGCGACTTCGGCGGATTGTGGCGCGCGCCACTGGATTTCGCTGGATACCGTTTGATCCGGTATTGAAAGCCCGCGCCGACGAGCCGGAACGGCGGACCGCGTGGCTGCGCGATCAGTATCGCCACCCCCAAGAGCATAGCCACACCGTGGGCGAGGTGCGCGCTTGGTTTGATGGCGCGGACGTGGATTTTATTCGGGCTTATCCGAGCGCCATGATGGAAGAAGAGCCCGGCGATCTTTTGGCTGTCGCCGAGGATTACTGGCCGCCGGAAGCTTGGTTGGCGCAATGCGGTTGGGTAGGCCAATTGGGCCACGAGGGTGGATTGTTCGTCATGGTCGGACGACGTCGCGAATGAGCCGCGGCGCCGCCTCGCC
>JANXWN010000361.1 GCA_025351125.1 Caulobacteraceae bacterium
CGGGGTTTCCACGCCTAAACGACGGGCCAAAGAGATCACCGCCGGAGCGGAGGCGACGCCTTCGGCGACCGAGCGTTTGTCGCTCAAGGCGTCGGCGAGGCTTTCGCCGCGCCCGAGCGCCAGACCGACGCTCATGTTGCGCGATTGCGGGCTGGAACAGGTCAGAACCAAATCTCCGAGGCCACACAAGCCGGCGACGGTCTCCGCTTCGCCGCCGAGCGCCGTCGCAAACCGAGTCAGTTCGGCGAAACCGCGGGTGATCAGAGCGGCGTGGGCGCTACGGCCTAGACCGCGGCCCTCGGCGACGCCGCAGGCGATCGCCAGGACGTTCTTGATCGCTCCGCCCGCCTCGGCGCCGATCATGTCGCGGCTGATATAGGGGCGGAAGGTCGGGGTGGCGAGCGCCTGCGCCAAGCGCAGCGCCGACCCGAGATCATCCGCCGCCAGAGTGACGGCGGTGGGCAGACCGCGCGCCACTTCGCCGGCGAAACTGGGACCCGACAGCACGGCCGGCGCCGCCGTGGGCAGAGACTCGGCCAACACCTGCGTCATCAGCTTCAGGGATCCGGCCTCCACCCCTTTGGCGCACAAAATCACCGGCAATCCGGCGCGGCCGTGCGGGGCGAAGGCGATCAGGGCCGCGCGCAGATGTTGGGCCGGCGAGACGGCCAGCAACACGTCGACGCTGGCCAGCTCGGCCATCTCGAGCGTGGCGCGGATCGCTAAATCGAGCGGCGCGCCGGGCAAAAATAGCGTATTTTCGTGGTTGGTATTGATCGCTTCGACCACCTCGCTCTCGCGCGCCTGCAAGATGACCGACAGGCCCGCCCGGGCGCAAACCTGCGCCAGAGCCGTGCCCCAAGCGCCGCCGCCGATGACGCCGGCGCGTTTCACGCCTTGGCTCCCTTGCGACCGGCTTTATGCGTCGGCGCAAGTCGCGCCGCCTTCTCGTCCAGCGGCCAGCGCGGGCGGGCGACGGCGTCCAAACCGTCGATCATGCCCAAGGCCAGCCGTTCGGCCCCCGCCAGGGCGATCATGGCGGCGTTGTCGGTGCAGAACGCCAGCGGCGGCGCGTCGAAACTAAAACCGCGCTCGGCGGCAAGGGCATGCAGGCTCGCGCGCACCGCGCTGTTGGCCGCGACGCCGCCGGCGACCACCAATCGACGCTCGCGACCCTCGTGCGTTTGAGCATAAAGACTCATCGCCCGGCCGGTGCGTTCGGTCAATTGCCGGGCGATGGCGAGCTGTGCGGCGGCGGCGAGGTCGCGGCGATCCACCGGGTCCGTCGCCCCGATCGCCAGTCGCGCGGCGGCGGTTTTCAACCCGGAAAACGAAAAATCGCAGCCCTCGCGTCCGACGAGGGCGCGGGGCAGGGGGTAACGCGATGCATCGCCCCCTTGAGCCAAACGCTCCAGAGCCGGGCCGGCCGGATAAGGCAATCCCAGAGCGCCGCCGATCTTGTCGAAGGCTTCGCCGGCCGCGTCGTCGATGGTCGATCCCAGCCGGGTGCAAGCTCCCACACCGGCGACGTCCAGCAACTGGCAATGGCCGCCGGACACCAACAACAGCAAAAACGGATAGGCGATGTCGGCGGTCAGGCGCGCCGAGACCGCATGGCCCTCCAAATGGTTGACGGCGATCAACGGCAGACCGCGCGCCAAGGCGATCGCCTTGCCGAACGACAATCCCACCATGACCCCGCCGACCAAGCCGGGCCCGGCGGTGGCCGCCACGCCATTGAGATCGGCGACCGTCAAGCCCGCGTCGCTCAGCGCCCGCGCGACGATACCGTCGATCCGTTCGACGTGCGAGCGCGCCGCGATCTCCGGAACGACCCCGCCATAGGGGGCATGTTCGGCGATTTGGCTGTAGATGATATTGGAAAGCACGCTGGCGCCGCCGCCAGTGAGCCGCACCACGGCGGCTGCGGTTTCGTCGCAACTGGTCTCGATACCGAGAACCGTGAGAGGCTTTGATCGGGTCATTCAGGTTGCCGCATGCAGCCCCGTGAGGTAGCGCTCCGGCTATGATCAAGCAACCACTTCGCATCGGCACGCGGGGGTCGAAACTGGCTTTGGC
>JANXWN010000457.1 GCA_025351125.1 Caulobacteraceae bacterium
GTTGGCTGATCGCGTGCGATTGGAGCAGGAATCGCGCGCGCGCCGCCTCGGCGTGGGCGTTGGTCAGCGTCGCCTGCGCGCGCGCCAAAGGACCGCCTGTCTGTTCCGCCGCCGCCTGATAAGGGCGCGGATCGATGATGAACAGCACCTGGCCCTTGCGCACCATGTCACCGTCCTTGAACCGGACGGACAGCAAATACCCCGAGACCCGCGGGCGCACGTCCACCGAGTCGCGCGCCGTGAACTGGCCGACGTAATCGTCCCAATCGGTGACGTTGGTCGCCAGCGGCTTAGCGACGGTCACGCTCGGCGGCGGCGGCGCGGCGGGCGTCTTGGCGCCGCAACCGGCGAGAAGCCCCGCACAGAACAACGCGGCGACTGGCGCGGCGGCGAACCGGCGGCGCGGGCGGGGTGGATAAATCACGATCACGGGGGCTTCTTTAGCCGCTATGACGACGCGCTCAACCCCGTATAGAACTTGAGCCGCCACGATTGGCGCGATACCAAGATGAACGGCAGATAAACGCCCTATCCCAGGCCCGTTCAGGAACCGTCCGGCATAGACGCGGTTTAGAGCCTTAGCTTAGGAGCCTTGCCATGCGTGTTCTGCATTCCGCGTCGATCGCCCTGTTGATGAGCGTCGGCGCGCTAGCGCTTGCGGCGCCCGCGAGCGCGCAGGCATATGGAAGCGTCGGTTTTGGTGTTCGCTTCGGTCCCCCCGGCCTTCCCGGGTATGAGCAACCGCCAGCGCCGGGATATGGTTATATCTGGACGCCGGGCTATTGGGCCTGGGATGACGATCAAGGTGACTATTACTGGATAAACGGCGAGTGGGTGCTGCCGCCACGAGCGGGATACCTGTGGACTCCGGGTTATTGGGGTTACGATGGCGGCTATTACGTCTTCAATCGTGGCTATTGGGGACCCAGGATCGGCTATTACGGCGGTATCAACTATGGTTACGGCTACGACGGCTATGGTTATGATGGCGGCTATTGGCGCGGTAACGCCTTCTTCTACAACAGTTACTACAACAATTTCGGGCGACGTCATTTCGAAAACAGTTATGAAAGCCATGAACATTTCAACCGTTCGGAAGAGGGTTGGAACCATCGCCGGGACGATCATCGCGATAGCGAGGGCCACGACCGTCGCGATTTTGGGCGTAATGACCAACGCAATGTCGTCGGCGCGCCCAATGGCCAGGCCTTTCGCCAAGATCAGGGCCGCCGGCTAGGAGATCATAACTGGCAAAACCAGCAGGGGCGCGGTGTCGGCCAATCGCAAGTCAACGGCGGCGGTTATCGCGGAGCGTCGGCGGCGCAACCGCCACGTCAAACCTTTGCCGCGCCGCCATCGTATCCAGGGCGAGGGCCACAGATGTCCCAGGGTCGCCCACAGCCGCAACCGCAGATGTTTCAAGGTCGGCAACAGCCACAATCGCAGACTTTCCGAGCCCCACAAGCCGGGTTGCAAGGTCGACCCGCGCAATCGATGCCGGCGCCGCAGCCGCAACGACAGGCCCAACCCGCCCAGCAGGGTCAACCGCGCAACGAGGGTCCGCGCGGCGAAAATCACCCCCGCGAAGATCGCCGGCAATAGGGGGTAATCGACCTTATCGCGTCGCGCCGATGAATCCGCCGCCAAGCACGCGGTCGGGTTCATCGGCGGCGTGCAAAACGCACGCCTGACCGGGTGAAACGGCTTCTTCCGGCGCATCGAACGCGACGCCGACGTCGCCCCCATCCGTCAACGTCAACCGCCCCGCGACCGGCGGTCTTGTCGAACGCACGCGCGCTAGAACCGGTTTGCCGACACCCGCCGCCTGCTGGATCGAGGTTTCATCGCCCAACCAATTGATCTCGCGTAAAATCAAACCCGCCGTCAGCAAGGCCTCGCGCGGCCCGACGACGACCTGACGCTTCGCCGCGTCCAACCGCACCACGAACAGAGGATCGCCGAGCGCGACGTTTAGACCCCGCCGCTGGCCGACGGTATAGCGGCTGACGCCCTCGTGACGCCCCAGCACGCGCCCGTCGATATGCACGATCTCTCCCCCCGCGCCGGGCCGCGGGCGCAGCTTGTCGACCACCGTGACATAGCGGCCTTCGGGCACGAAACAGATGTCCTGACTGTCGGGCTTGTCGGCCACCGCCAAGCCAAGGGCTTGGGCGACCGCGCGCACCGCCGGCTTTTCCAGATCACCGAGGGGGAAGCGCAGGTAATCAAGCTGATCGCGCGTCGTGGCGAACAGGAAATAGCTTTGGTCGCGACCGGCATCACGCGCTTGCCGCAGTTGCGGCGCGCCTGTCGGACCGACATCGCGTCGCACATAGTGACCGGTGGCGAGAGCCGCGGCGCCTAAATCACGCGCCACGTCCAACAGATCGCGGAACTTTACGGTTTGATTGCAGCGCACGCACGGGATCGGCGTCTCGCCGCGCACGTAAGAGCCCGCGAAGTCCTCCATCACGGCGGCTTTGAACTTGGCTTCATAGTCCAGCACATAGTGCGGGATGCCGAGGGAATCGGCGGCGGCGCGCGCGTCGAGAATATCTTGACCAGCACAACACGCGCCCTTTTGGCGCACCGCCGCCCCGTGGTCGTAAAGTTGCAGAGTCACGCCCACCACGTCAAACCCCGCCCGCGTCAATAGCGCGGCGGTGACCGTCGAATCCACGCCGCCGGACATAGCCGCCACCACCCGCGCGCCGGTTGGCAGGCCGGCCGCGATGCGCGCCGTCCGCTCAGCGTGTTCGACGAGGGTGGAATTAGTATTCATCGTATCGTCGCCGGCTCCGTTCCAGGCGGTCATGTAAGGCCTCGACGGCCGCGTGGCGAGCCCGCGCGCGCGCCACGGCCCATTGCCGTCGGCGTCGCGCGCTGATAGCCGTGCGCTTATACGCATGGACGCCATCGGACGGCGGAGCGACGCGAGGCATGGCGATGGTGGATCAAATTCGGCGAAGCGTCAGCGGGCGAGGGCGGATGTGGGACGTCCTCACCTTCGAGCGCATGATCACCGGCCCGGTTATTCATTTGGTGTATTGGGCGGGACTTGGCGTCATCGTCATCGCGGCGTTTTCCGTGGTCGGCGCGGCGGTTGGGGTGGCGTTCCGCGAAGGCAGCCCGATCGCCATCCTGTTGGCCCTGCCGGTTTTGGTGGTCGGCCTGCTGATCGTCGGCGTCGCCGGCCTGCTGTGGCGCGCGTTTTGTGAGTTCTATGTCGCCATCTTCCGTATCGGCGACGATTTGGCCGCCCTGCGCCGCGCGAGCGAGGCGGACGGGACCCCGAACAAGCTCGGGTAGCGACCGGCGTGCTCGCCACGACGCGGCGTTGAAACTCACAACACGTGGTCGCCGCGGTGCATTACGGCTGATCGCCCCCTCCGGCCCGATCACGAAAGAGTCATCACACTATTTTGCACTCTGCTCCGATTGACTCTTGGCGGCCGGGGGCAAATCGGCCTAGCGAATCGTTTGTTAACCTTTTTGGCGGGTTGATGTCGGCGCCTCTTTCATTCGGTGGGGAGTTCTCGGTTATGCGGGTTTTGTTGGTTGAAGATGATCGCGCCGTAGCGCGCGGGATCGAGCTTTTACTCAAGGCGGAAGGCTTTAACGTTTACACCACTGATCTTGGCGAAGAAGGCATCGATCTAGGCAAGATTTATGACTACGACATGATTTTGCTCGATCTGAACCTGCCGGACATGAGCGGCATGGACGTCTTGCGCACCCTGCGCGCGGCGCGGATCGATACCCCGGTTATGATCCTGAGCGGCAGCGCGGAGATTGAGACGAAGGTCAAAACCTTGGGCGGCGGGGCCGACGATTATCTGACCAAACCGTTCAACCGCGAGGAATTGGTCGCCCGCATCCATGCGGTGGTGCGGCGCTCGAAGGGCCACTCGCAGTCGATCATCCGCACCGGAGACATTGCAGTCAATCTCGACGGCAAGACCGTGGAGGTGGCCGGCGCGCGCGTGCACCTGACCGGTAAGGAATACCAAATGTTGGAGTTGCTGTCCCTGCGCAAGGGCACCACGCTCACCAAGGAAATGTTCCTCAATCATCTCTACGGCGGCATGGACGAGCCCGAACTGAAGATCATCGATGTGTTCATTTGCAAGCTGCGCAAGAAACTCAAAGGCGCCGGCGATGACCACTGCATCGAAACGGTATGGGGCCGCGGCTATGTGCTGCGCGACCCGATCGAGGTGAAAGCGGCGGCCTAGCAGAATAGCTATTGCCTCCCCTTTTTGAGGACGGCGGGGCGGCAGACGACGTCCGGCGACGGGAGGCGTGATGAACAGAATTTTCGCCCTGGTCGGCGTGCTGCTCGCGGCTTTCGCGATATTCTATCTTGCCACCGCGACGCCGCCGCCGAGATCCGCCGACGCGCCGGCGACCACGTTCTCCGCTAAACGCGCGATGGTCGATATCGCCGTGATGGCCAAGGTTCCCCACCCGGTCGGCTCACCCGCCAACGGCGATGTGCGCGACTATCTGTTGGATCGGATGACGGCGCTGGGGCTTAGCCCGCGCGTCGCGCGCAGCGAAAGCCTGCGGGTTCGCGCCATACAAGACGCGGTTTACGCGGGCGACGCCGACGTCGAAAACGTTGTCGGCGTCCTGGCCGGTTCCGACCGTTCACGCCCGGCCCTCGCCCTCATGGCTCATTACGACAGCGTGCCAGGCTCGCCTGGGGCGGCGGACGACATTACCGGCGTGGCCGACGTGTTGGAAATTGTGCGGGCGATCAAAGCTCAAGGCGTGCCGGCGCGCGACGTCGTGGTGGCGATCACCGACGGCGAGGAAGCTGGATTGCTGGGGGCTCAAGCCTTCTTCGATGCCGATGCTTTAGCGTCGCACGTCGGCTTTGTGATCAATTTGGAGTCGCGTGGCGGCGGCGGCCGGGCGGCGATGTTCGAGACCGGCGCCGACAACGGAGCGGTCATCGACCTCTTTGCGCGCACCGCCAAATCACCCGACGCCAACGCCCTCACCGCCTATGTTTATAAGCTGTTGCCCAACGATACCGACTTCAGCGTCGCGCGGGCGCGCAACATACCGGGACTCAACTACGCCTTCATCGGCCGGCAGTTCGACTATCACTCCCCCAGTTCCACGGTCGCGGCGCTCGACCAAGGGTCCGTGCAGCAAATGGGTGATCAGGCGTTGGGAACCGCGCGGGCGTTGGCTTTCTCGCCCACCTTGCCAAAAAGGGCGCCCGACGCCGTCTATAGCGACGTGTTCGGGCTGTCGGTCATCGCCTATCCCACCTGGGGCGGATGGATCGTTTTAGCGGCGGCGCTGGGCTTGATGGCGATCGGCCACGCCCGCTTGGCCGCCGAAGAGCGGCCGTCTTGGATCGACGTTCTGCAAGGGTCCGGCGCGGCGCTGTTGGTCTTGCTCGCAGCGGCCCTGCTCCTGCTCCTTACCCGCCACGCCACCGGCGTCGGCAGTGGTTGGTTCGCCTATCGTCCGCTGTTAGCGCGGTTTGCGCCGTTTGAAGTGGCGATGGCGTTGAGCGGCTTGGCCGGATTGTTGATCATCGGCGCGGCGGTGCAAACCGGCCGCGGGCGTTGGCCGATAGCGATCGGCGCTTTGGCGCTGGGCGTGTTGACGTTTTTCGTCGGCGATTTCGATGTCGCCGCGCTGGTTGTCGGCGGCGCCGTGGCGGCGCTGGCCGGCTTGCTGGTCGCCCGCCGCGCGCGGACCACCGGGACGTGGGCGGGCGTCATTCTGACCGGCTTGGCGGCCGCCTTGGCGGTACAGATCGTCGCTCCGACCGCAGCTTTTTTGATCGCTTGGCCGCTGATCGCCGCGTGTGCTTGCGCGGCCTTGACCGGTTGGGGCACGCGGCGCGCGCCCATCACACTTGTACCCGCCGTGGGGATCGCGACCTTGGCCCTGGCGTGGCTGGGTGGTTTTTTTCATGCCTTGCTGCAGGGTTTGGATATGCCCGCGGGACCGGCGATTATCGTTGCCCTGGGCGCCATGCTGCTGTGGCCCTTAACCCAACCCGCCACGTCCGAGTCCAAATACGGGTGTACGACGAGCCTTGTCCCGCTGGCGTCGGGATTGGTGATCGCCGTGTGGCTGAACCTGACGTCGCCGTGGACGGCGCGCCGGCCAGCCGCCGCGGAACCGCTGTATATCGTCGATGCGGACGGCAAGGCGTGGCGCGCGGCGCCGCTTCCGCTCGCGCCGTGGACCAAACATCTGCTAATCGCCGACGGCGGCGTTTACGGTGAACGGGATTTTCCGGGATTGCCGGGTAAGTTCGGCGCCGTGCCGGGGTCCGGCCAGATCGCGGCGCCCCTGATTGCGACCACGGCGCCCATCTTAGTCAGTCACGACAGCGACGGAACGGTCACGCTGCGCGCCGGACCAAGTTTCGCCGCGCAAAACCTTGACTTGCGTGTCGGCGAACCGGTGAGCGATGTTCGGATCAACGGCAAGCCGGCCGCCATTCTCACGCGTCCGGGCGCGTGGACGCATCTGCGCCGTCAAGCGGCGCGCGAGGATTTGATCTTGACGTTTCGCTCGTCTGGGACGGGCGACATCACCGTCAATTCCGCCACGATCACCGACGGCCCGCCCGCCGGGACAGGCCCCCTGCCCGCCATGCCGCCGAACGTCATGGCGTGGGACCGCGCCGGATCGACCGTTTTACTCAGAACGTGGGTGGCGAAGTGGTAACCGCCCGTTAGAACTGGGCGTGCAGGCGCGCCGCGATGATCGAAACTGGGCCGCGATCGCGATTGTACGCCGGGTTGTTGACGAATTGGTAGTCGAGCGCGATACGCGCCGGCCCGATCGGAGCGAAGCTATAATAGGTTTCCACAATGTCCTCGGGCCCCGGATGCGGCAACTGCCCGTCGCCGACCAATATGCCTAAACCTCCGGCGGCCAAATAACGACGGTGGGCGGCGGAGATGCCGTTCATCACCGCCCCTATGCCGACCGTATCGGCCTTGCGGCCCCACGCCACGCCGTTTAGCGACAGTCCAACTGAAACCGTGCGGTCGATATCGGTAAATTCATAGCTCTCATACCGCCCGTCGCTGACGCCGGCGCGCGCAAAGACGCCGAGGCTGTCGCTCAACAGTTGCTGCAGGTTGATGCTGATCCCCGCGCGGCTTCGGTAATGCCGAACACGAGACACATCGGGATTGCTCAGAGTTACCGCGCCCGCCGACACGGCGTCATCGAACAAGGCCATGCGCCCACGGCTGACGAAACCGGTGATTTTCACGCTTCCCGGCCTGCCCCTCAGCCTATGGCGTTCCTCGATTTCGCCGAGCATTTGAAATTGACCCAATGACTTTTCCAAAACCTCGTTATTGGGCACGACCGAGAGGTTAAACCCGCCGACTCGCCCGGTCCAGCGGCCCTGCCACCACTCCACCGCTCCGCCCGTCGAATAGCCCCAGGCGTCGGC
>JANXWN010000461.1 GCA_025351125.1 Caulobacteraceae bacterium
CGCCAACGCCGACTCCCACGCCCATGGTGCAGGGTTTCCCGACCGCCTCGAATGGGGAGTTTCAGGCCAATTGGGGGTTGGCGGCCATCCATGCGGACGCCGCTTTTGCCAATGGCGGCACGGGCAAGGGCATTACCGTCGCGGTGGTCGATACCGGGGTCGACTCCAATCAAGCGGACCTGGCCGGAGCCGTGTCCAGCCAATCGACGGACGCTTACCCCTCGCGCGGCGTCCCGATCGGAACCGACCCTCATGCCACCTATATCGCCGGCATAGTCGCCGCGCGCTACAATGGCTTTGGCACGATCGGCGTGGCTTATCAGTCAACCATCCTTTCGGTCCGCGCCGATACGCCCGGATCGTGCACGACGGTCGCTAATAGTTGTGCGTTCGACGACGACGTTTTGGCGACGGGAATAACCTACGCGGCCACGCACGGAGCGCGGGTGATCAACCTCTCCATCGGCGGGCCGGGACCCGACACCGCCGCGTTCGAGCAGGCCCTGGCGCAAGCCGTGGCCGCGGGGGTGGTGTTCACCGTCTCGGCCGGAAACGACGGCGCCGCCAGCCCTGATTATCCGGGCCTCTACGCCGTCGACCCGCGCTTTAAAGGCTCCGTCATCGCCGTCGGCGCGACGACGCAGGCCGGCGTATTGGCGAGCTTTTCCAACGGTGCCGGGGCGGCGGCGAGCGGCTATGTCGTCGCGCCGGGCGACAAGGTGTTGACGGGCTGCAACGCCCAAGGATCGTGCTGGTCGATATCGGGAACCTCATTTTCGGCGCCGCACGTCGCGGGGGCTTTGGCCTTGGTGTTGCAGGCCTTCCCCAATCTTTCCGGCGCTCAGGCGGTCTCACTATTGGAGCGCACGGCGGACGATTTGGGCGCGCCGGGCGTAGATTCTGTTTATGGCAACGGATTGATTAACTTGAACCGGGCTTTTCAGCCGGTCGGAACGCTCAGCGTGCCCTCGGCCGGTGGCGGAGCGGTACCGGCGACCACCGGCGTCGGGGTCAGCGTCGGCACGGCGTTTGGCGACGCGGTGAGTGTGTCCGCCGGGCTGAAGACCGTCGGCTATGACAGCTATAATCGCCTGTTCAACGTCAATCTCGCCGGCGTTTATCGGGGGGCCTCGCGGCAGGGAAAATGGCGCGCGGACGTTCCAGACGGTCGGCGAACATCCGTGAATTTGGCCCTGTCTCCCACGGCGCGGGTCAATCTTACCACTAGCTTGGCGCCGCTCGATTCGCCGAGCCGCGACGGGGTGTTTGCGCCCGGGTTTGCCAGTCAGACCCGCGCCGATATCGACCTGACCGTATCGGTCGGGCGCTTGGGTCTTACCGCCTGGAGCGGGCAAGGCGGCTTGCCGCCGGCGCCGTCGATGAGCGCGGCGCGCGATCCGTTCGCGGCCCTGGCGGGTGCGGATCACGCCGTGCGGATGGGCTATCGATTGGGCGCCGTGTCGGTCTTTGGCGAAACCGGGGGCGCCTCGGACTACGCCCGCCTGGGATACAGTAATCTTAAGGCGTCGCAATATACCTTGGCGGAGGTGTCGTGGGCGCAGGGGGCGTTGTCGGCGACCGCGGATGTGGGGCGCCTGAGCGAACCGCAGGGACCGCTGGGATCGTTTCTTCCGGCGCGCAACGGTTTTGGTCTAGCCGCCGCCACGCAATTTGTCACCGGACGCGTCGATTGGGCGCTGGGAGATCGACTGGAGTTGTCCGTCGGCGCCGGAGCTGGACGCACCACGGCCCCGGCCGGACTTTTGCGCTTGACGAGCGCGACCAGCAGCACCTGGAGCCTCTCTCTCAACGCGCGCTGCGCCGATGCACGAGGCGGCTGCCTGCGCTGGAGCGCGCGGATCGAACAGCCGGTTCGCGTCGAACAAGGCCAATTTTACACGACCTTGGCGGAGGCGCCGCTGCATTACGGCGATCCGTTGATTTTTTCGACTCGACGATTTTCGGCCGCGCCGTCGGGACGGCAGATCAATATGAGTTTCGGACTGGGCAAAAGCTTTGGTGCGATCGGCGATTTGGACCTCAAGGCCTTGGACATCGTTGATGACGACAACCGGGCCGGCGCACCCCTCGACCTGGGGATATTGGCGACTTGGCGCGCGCAGTTTTGGTAATTCGCGCGGCATCGCGGCACAAGCGTTTGAACGCCTTGTGAGCTTGCGCTAGAAGGACCGCCGACCCCTGCGCGAAAGTCGATATGACCGCTCAATTGCTGCAATATCTACCGATCCTGATTTTTCTCGGTTTGGCCGGCGCCCTGGCCGTCGGCTTTATTGCGGCGGCGGCGATCATCGCCCCCAAGGCGCCGGATGCAGAAAAACTTTCGTCCTATGAATGCGGGTTCAACGCCTTCGACGACGCGAGGATGAAGTTCGACGTGCGTTTCTATCTCGTCTCCATCCTGTTCATCATTTTCGACCTGGAAGTCGCCTTCCTGTTTCCGTGGGCCGTGGCGCTGATGAAGCTGCCGCACGCGACCGCCCAGTGGGCGTTTTTCAGCATGCTGGCGTTTTTGGCCGATGTGACACTGGGCTATATTTACGTTTGGAAGAGGGGCGCCTTGGAATGGGAGTAGACGTTCCCGCCCTCATGGGCGCCCGCGCCGGCGTCGAGGGCTACGATCCGACCAAGCACGACCCCTATTTCGACGGCGTTTCTGGGCAATTGGCGGACAAGGGTTTCGTCGTCGCGGCGGCAGATGATCTGATTACCTGGGCGCGCACCGGCTCGCTGATGTGGATGACCTTTGGTTTGGCCTGCTGCGCGGTCGAAATGATGCAGTCGGCCATGCCGCGTTACGATCTGGAACGGTTTGGTTTCGCGCCGCGTGGCAGCCCGCGCCAATCGGACGTCATGATCGTCGCCGGCACCCTGACCAATAAAATGGCCCCGGCGCTACGCAAGGTCTATGACCAAATGCCCGAGCCGCGCTACGTCATCTCGATGGGAAGCTGCGCCAATGGCGGTGGCTATTACTACTTCAGCTATTCGGTGGTGCGGGGCTGCGACCGGATCGTGCCGGTGGACATCTTCATCCCCGGTTGTCCGCCCACCGCAGAGGCCTTGGTCTACGGCGTGTTGCAGTTGCAAAAGAAAATCCGTCGCACCGGTA
>JANXWN010000196.1 GCA_025351125.1 Caulobacteraceae bacterium
AAAGCTTGGCCGCCATGCTCGCCTGCCTGACGGAAGGCGCCGCCACCGCCGTGCTGCAGGATATTTGGACGCTGGCGGGGATTGAGCCGGTGGGCGGGCGCTCGCCGGCCGAGATCGTGCATCGTCTGTCCGAACGCGCCGCCCTGGCCGAGGCGCCGCGCCTCACCGAAAATCAGGCCGAACTGATCACGCGTTTCCTCGCCATCGCTGATACGCCAACTGCCGCGCTGCAGGCCGTGGCCCGGCTCGTCGGCGCTCCCAACCCCGCTTTGGAGGCCGCGCGCCATGCCTGGGCGCGTCGGCTGGAGGCGCTGGTGGCGGCGGGGGTCCCCGCGGACCGGCTGCGGTTCTCGGCCGCGTTTGGTCGGGCGTTCGGCTATTACGACGGGGCCTTGTTCGAAGTGCGTAGCGCCGCCCTTAGTGATGATCAACCCGTCGCCGCCGGCGGGCGTTACGACGGCCTGCCGACCCGTTTGGGAGCCGCGTTTTTAACCGGCGCCGTGGGCTGCATGGTTCGCCCGGGCCGCGCGTGGAATGGTGGACGCGCGGCATGACCGAACCGGTGATCATCGCTATTCCATCAAAGGGCCGCCTAAAAGAACAGGTGGAAGGCTGGCTGGCCGACTGCGGATTCTCTTTGCGCTCCGCCGGCGGCGTGCGCGGCTATTCGGCGACGCTTGACGGCTTTGACGACATTCAAGTGCGCCTTGCCTCGGCGAGTGATATCGCCACCGGCCTGATTGAGGGTGAATTTCATCTGGGCGTTACCGGTGAAGACTTGCTGCGCGAGGCCGGCGAGGCGATGGACGCCCGCGTGATGTTGCTCGCCGCGCTGGGATTTGGCCGCGCCGACCTGATCGTCGCGGCGCCCAAGAGCTGGATTGACGTCGACAGCATGAACGACGTCGACGACGTGGCGCATCTGTTTCTGGCCCGGACGGGCCGTCGGCTACGCGTGGCGACGAAATATTTGGCGCAAACCCGCGCATTTTTTGCGCAGCACGGCATAGCCGACTATCGCTTGGCCGAATCGGGCGGCGCGACGGAGGGTGCTCCCGCCGCCGGCGCGGCCGAGCTGGTCGTGGATATCACCACCACCGGCGCCACCCTCGCCGCCAACGGCCTAAAGATTTTGCGCGACGGGGTAATCTTGCGGAGCCAGGCCCAACTGGCCGCCGGATTGGCGGCGCCGTGGAACGACGCGCGGCTCACGGTTTGCCGGCGCCTGCTGGCGGTGATCGAAGCGCGGGCGCGCGGTAGAACGATCGCCAGTCTGGTGTGGCCCGAGCAACAGGACCGCGCGGCCCGCGCGGCCGTCGCTGCCTTCATTTCGCCGGGCGAAGCAGCCCGCGCCAACGGCGTATTGGTCGCCCAAGCCGACTTATTCGTCGCCGCCGAGGCGCTCGCGAACGCCGCGGTCGGTCCGGTCAGCGTAACCCACCCCGCCTACGTGTTTGAGGCGCGCAGCGCCGCGGCGGAGCGGTTGGCGGCGGCCGTATCCGTTGAGCGTGCGGTCGGCGCGTGATAAAATAGAGACGCCGCAAGAGCGTTCGGCGAACGGGCGCAACGTTTCTTGACAAAGGGAAAAATTTGTCGCTTTTTTGGGCTCCGAAACAGCAACCCGCCTTACAAGGTTGCGTTTCCGGCGTTTCGGGGAGGAAACGCCCTTTTCTTCGGTCCGATGCAAAGGGTCGCCGCGCCAAGCGGCGGCCCTTTGTTTTTAGGCCTCGGCGCCGATATATCGCTTCATGACGATTGATCCCGCAATCCAAGCGGCCATGGCCTTGCGCATGGTGGATGATACGCCGCAGGCCGTCGCGCTGGGGTTACGCCTGATTTCGTCATCCCCCGGTGACGCGGCTATGGCGGTTCCCTACCGCGCCGATCTGGTGGGCGATCCGTCGACGGGTATCCTTGCCGGCGGCGTGATTACCACCCTGCTGGATCACGTTTGCGGTCTGGCCGTGCTGACCGCCGTTGGGCGCGACCACGCCACGGCCACGCTCGACCTGCGCATCGATTATATGCGCGCCGCCGCGCCGCATCGCGAAGTGATCGGACGCGCGCGGTGTTACAAGATCACGCGCTCGATCGCCTTTGTCCGCGCTGTCGCTTTCGAGGACGACGAGGCCGATCCGGTCGCCACGGCGCAAGGGGCCTTTGCCTTATCGAGCGCCGGGGGCGCGCCGTGAGCGACACCGAAGCCGAGCGCCTCGCCAGCCTGTTGCGCAGCCTGCCCTACGCCGGGTTTCTCGGCATGAGCATGGATTTGGCGGGTGACGAACTAACCGCCGTCCTACCCTTCAAGCCGGCGCTTGTCGGCAACGTGATCCTTCCGGCCCTGCATGGCGGGGTTTTGGGGGCTTTCATGGAAATGACCGCCTTGATCCAGCTGGGCGTGCGTGAACCGGTGAGCCGACAACCGCGCACCATTGACGTGACCATCGAATACCTGCGCCCCGGTCGCGCCCTTACCACCTACGCGCGCGCCGACGTGCGCAAGGTCGGTCGCCGCATCGCCAATGTCCACGTCGAAGCTTGGCAAGAAACCCGCGCCTCGCCGGTCGCGGCGTTGCGAGGGCATTTTATGCTGAGCGGCGAATAGGGCTTCGGCTCCCCTCGCTCAAAATCCGTGAAACGTCGCGAAGGATTCCACCGGTTCGCGCTCCGACAGCAATCCATTGACGGGCGCCGTTTCGTCCGCATACCCCAGCGATATCCCGCAGACGATGTATTGATCGTCCGGCACATTCAAAACCCGCCGCGTCACCGACCAATAATTGTTCCAGGCTCCCTGGCCGCACGTGTCGAGCCCGCGCGCCTTGGCAGCCAGCATAATCGCCATGGCGAACATGCCGGTGTCGAAAAAACTCATCACGTCGAGGTCCTTGTCGATGGTCAAAATCAGACCAACCGGCGCATCAAAGAACTGATAGTTGCGCGCCCATTGCCGTTCGTTCGCCGCCGGGTCGCCCTTGGGAATGCCGAGTAAGCCATACATCGCCTTGCCCAGCGTTCGCATCCGCGTGACGTAGGGCTCTTTGCGTTTACCCCAGCGTGGAAATTCGGCGTGGGTGTCGGCAGGCTCGGTGTGCCGGTAGGCGAGAACCTCGCGTACCAAGCGATCGCGAACCTCGCCGGCGACGACGTGGATTTTCCACGGTTGGATATTGGTGCCCGACGGAGCGCGCGCCGCGCTCTTCAAAATCTCCTCGATCACGACGCGGGGAACGGGTTGGGGCAAAAACGCCCGCACTGAACGGCGCGCGCGCAGCGCCTCGTCTACCAACATGTCGTCACGCCGCCGCCTTCGTCCCTTCGGCGTAAAACTGGCCGTACCACTGGCGAAACCGCAGGATCGGGCCATCGCCGTCGCAGATAATGGGTTTGGTCAGATAGCGCTGGTGATCCCAGATCACCTTGTCTTGATCGAGCTGACGACAAACCTCACGGACGAACCCGGCGGCGAACAGGGCCCCCGTGTCGGTCGATTGGGTCTTGGGTTGGGTGAAGCAAAATCTCACGCGCACCTCGTCCTTTTCCACCGGCGTCACCGCCGCCAGCAACAGGGTGTCGGCGACCCCGGTAAAGCGGGTGGCGCTCTGACCGGGACCAAATTGCGAGGCGGTGATTCGCGCCTCCACCCGGCCCATCGGCGTGTCGAGCCCGGCGTCGATGATCGATGTGCGGCGCGGTCCGTCCCAGATCATGTCCGACGTCGGGAAGGTCGCCGTGCCGTGCACGAACTTGAAGTGCGCCACATCGACCGCGTTTTCGGCCATGTTTTGCAGGCTACCGTAGACCGTCCATTCGAAGATTTGATAGTCGCCCCAATCAGGATCGACCGCTTCGGCGAAATGTTCCACGTCCCACTCGGGCGCGGCGCCGAGGGGATGATACCAAAACCAAATCATCCGATTGGCCTCGGTCACCGGCCATTGTCGCTCGCACGGCGTGCGTAGGCGCGCGGGAATCGCTTCGGCATACGCAATATCGTGAACGACGCCCGCGCCGTCATAGCGCCAAGCGTGGAACGGACACTCCAGTTCGTTGCCGGCGACCCGCCCGCCATGCCCCATGTGCGCGCCCAAGTGGCGGCAGTAGGCATCCAACATCCGCACCGCGCCGTCCTCGCCACGCCAGACGACCAAATCAGTGGCAAAATAACGCAGAGGCTTGACCGCGCCGACCTTTAGCTCGTCCGACAACAGGGCGGGATACCAGCCGTAGGGAAATGCAATATCGAGGTTACGCGCGGCGACAGACGCGCGGCCCGGGGCCGCGGCGGTGCGCCACGCCTTGCGTTGCTCGTCGTTCATATCGGCCAGGGCCGCCGAAACGGCGACGGGGGTGGCGAATGAAGCATCATCGGGCATCGGAAAAATCCTGCGCGGGGTCAGGGCCCCTGAAAATCACCGGCTGTTCTTTAGATTCGCCGTCGTGCAGAGACGGTGACTGGGAGATCGAAAAGGCCTTAAGCGGCCAACATGCCCTCAAGTCGATCCCGAATAATCGCCGTCGCTTCACGCATGATCCGATCAATCAGGTCCTTGCAGGTGGGGATATCATGGATAAGTCCGGCGACCATGCCGCATGACCAGGCGCCCAGCTCCATCTCGCCCTGCTGCATGATGCGCGGGTAGATACCGGCCACTTCGGGGGCGATGTCGGCAAAAGTGATGGCGGCCCCTAAGGTGCGTTCCTTGTCCAACAGCCGCTCGACACCGGCGTTGGTCAGCACGCGTTCGGTATTGCGCAAAGGCCGCATGACCAGACGGGTGTCCAGTTCGCTGGCGGCGACGATGGCTTGTTTGACGTTGTCGTGGATCGGCGCCTCTTGGGTCGCCATAAAGCGCGTGCCCATATTCATACCCTCCGCTCCCATCGCCAAAGCGGCCACCAGCGAGCGCGCGTCGGCCATGCCGCCGGAGGCGACGAACGGCACTTTCAGCGTTTCCTGCGCGCGGGGCAGCAAGATCATGTTGGGAACGTCGTCTTCGCCCGGATGCCCGCCGCATTCGAAACCGTCGACGCTCATGGCGTCGCAACCGATGGATTCGGCCTTGAGGGCGTGGCGGACCGAGGTGCATTTGTGGATCACCTTGATGCCGGCCTCATGCAAGGCGGGAAGCCATTTTTGCGGATTGTTG
>JANXWN010000024.1 GCA_025351125.1 Caulobacteraceae bacterium
CCAATACAGCGGCGCCACCCGTGTAAAGCGCCGCCACAGAAAGCCGAGCGGCGCGACATCCTTACCGTAGGTAATTCGCCACAGGATCACCCCACTGATGACGAAAAACACGTCCACGCCCGCGCGCCCGATATCAAATCCGTCATCGCGCCATTGCAGGGCGTGATAGGCCACCACAGCCACGGCGGCGAAGGCGCGCAAATACTGGATGGAGAGAAGGGGCTTCATCGTTGGGGCGACTATAGCAGTGGGCGCCCGCACGTCTCGCGCCAGAAGTGATGCTATCGCCGAGATCGCTCCGAAAACCGCCCTTGTTCGCGGAGGCGGACGAAGTCGCGGGCCGTTCCCAGCTTTCCAACCCCTCGCACCAGCCGCTATAGACTTTCAGCGATGCCGTCCTTTCCCCTCATTCACCGCCGTATTCTTCTGCGACTGGCGGGCGCGGGGTTGGTTGCCGCGCCCCTGCCGGCCATCGCGGCCGTCGCGCCCAAGACGTCCGAGTCCTCGCTCGCCGGGCCGCCACCCCGACCAAACGCCGAGGTGTGGACCAGCCCCTTCGCCGGCCAGCGCATCTGGGCCTATGTTGATCGTCATAGTATCGCGCCGGGTGAGCCGATAAACGTCATGGCCGCGGGCGGGCCGGGTCAGCCGGTACGGCGGGTGCGGCTTGAGGTGTTTCGGGTGGGAGCCGCCGCTTTCGCGCCGATCTGGACCAGCGATTTCGTCGATGTCGGCTATCGCGGCGCGACCGCGTCGGCGGCCGCGATCGGACCAGGCTGGCCGCCGACCTTTGCGGCGATCGATACGCGCGCGTGGCCCCCCGGCTGCTATTTCGCCGACGTCGTCGAGCAGACCACCGCCACGCGAGACGTCAAGGCGGCATTCTGGATCGTGCGTAATCCCAAACGTTCGGGCCGCGTGCTCGCGCGCCTGGGCACCAACACCTATCAGGCCTACAACCCCTGGGGCGGCCACAGCCTCTACCCCAACGGCGATGACGAAAAGCGCGGCCTGATGGTCAGCTTCGACCGCCCCACCGCGCCGAGTTTTTTTGAATACGATGCCTACTTGGTCGCTTGGTTGGAGGAGCTGGCTCCGAGTTTGGGCGGCGTCGATTACGCCGGGAACTTTGACGTCCATGCCGATCCGACCCTGATCGACCACTATCCTTTGGTCATCACCGGTTCGCACGATGAGTATTGGAGTAGCGAGGAGTTCGATGTTTTTGAGCGGCGCATTTTCAAACTGGGTAAAAACACCGTTTTTTTCGGCGCCGACACCGCCTACGGACAGGTTCGCTATGGCGACCTGAACCGCGCTCCCGGCGCGCTCGATCAGGGTCGGCAACTGGTGTGCTACAAGACCGCGCACGACCCGATTATCGACCGAGCCGGCAAGCTCGATGCCCGCCGCCTGACCACCAATCTGTTTCGTAGCGATAGACGCCGTCCGGAGACCATGTTGATGGGCGGCGCTTATCAAGGCTGGTTCGAACCCACCTCCGATCAACGCCCGAGTTTCCAAGTGGCCCGCACCGATCTACCTTTTTTCGACGGCACGGGCTGGAAGATCGGCGACGTCGCGGCCGACGTAGTCGGCTATGAATGGGATAATCGCGATCCCGACGGCGACGGCGCGCGGTTGTGGGAGGCCGGTCGCTCGCTTAATTCGGCGATCAGCGCCGACGGCGTCAGCGTCTTATTTCGCGGTCAGGCGGTAGACGCCGGCGGTAACCCCGGCCTTGCGGAATCCACTTATTTCAACTCAAAGGCGGGCGCGAAGGTGTTCAACGCCGGTTCGGTGCGCTGGGCGTGGGGCTTGGGTAAAGCGGGCTTCAGCAATGCGCCGTTTCGGCGGTTTAACGAGAATCTGGTGCGGGCGTTGAGCGGATCGCGCTAGAGTGGGGCGTTCGCCTGTTAAAAGGAGGCTGCTGCGTGATCCTCGGCTCCGTCAACCCCGACCGCGTGCAGTTCGACGCCTTTAAAACCCTCCCGCGCGACGCGCCCATCCACATGCTCAATTTGATCCGTCTCAAGGTGCTGGCCGCCTATCCAGCGGATCATCCGAACCACGGCAAAGGCCTGTCCGGCTTGGATGCCTATCGCGCCTATGGTCGCGACAGCGCCGCCATATTCGCGCGGGTCGGGGGAAAACAAGTGTGGGCAGGTCGTCCTGACGCCGTGCTCACGGGTCCGACGGATGAGCATTGGGACTTGGCTTTTATCGCCGAATATCCGGGCGCCGGAGCGTTTTTGACGATGATCACCGATCCGGCTTACCGCGAACACGTTAAGCATCGCACTGCCGCCGTCCACGACAGTCGTTTGATCCGCATGGCGCCGCTCACGCCCGGCGAGGGCTTTGGCGAATAGCCGAAACTTGCTTCTGAGCGCGATTTCGGCTTTGAAGGAGCGGCATCCACCATC
>JANXWN010000036.1 GCA_025351125.1 Caulobacteraceae bacterium
CGAATCGAGCCCTCGGCGCCCGCCGCCGCCATCCGCGCCACGCCGCGCGATCTTTCTGGGGTTGGACGTATCTTATTGGTCGAAGACGAGGCTCTTGTGCGCGGCATCGCCGCCCGTCTGCTGCGCACGCGGGGCTACGAGGTGATTGAAGCGTGTGACGGCGAGGAGGCGCTGGCGTTGGCGCGGCAATACGCCGGGACGATTGATTTAATGATCTCCGACGTGATCATGCCGGGCATCGACGGACCGACCCTGCTTAAAGCCGCGCGGCCTTTTCTGGGAACCGCGCCGGTGATGTTTATTTCTGGCTATGCCGAGGCGGAATTTTCCGACCTACTGGAAGGCGAAACCGGCATCTCCTTCCTCGCAAAACCGCTCGACATCATGAGTTTGGCGGACGCGGTTAAGCAAAGGTTGAGCGGCGGCTAGATCGTCGGCAAGACTGACGCCGTTTCGGCGTCGAGATAGCGCGCCGCGCGCGGGCGTAGGTCGTCCGTCAAATCGATTAACAGCGGATTGCCGGTCGGGATTTCAACGCCGGGGATATCAGTGTCCGACACCGAAAACAGGTGTTTGACGATGGCGCGCAGAGAGTTGCCATGCGCCGTGACCAAAAGCGTCTCTCCCGCCTCGAGGCGCGGCGCGATCTCGCAATTCCAGTACGGCAGTACGCGTTCCAGCGTCATCTTCAGGCTCTCGGCGGTCGGTGGCTTGATGCCGGCGTAACGCCGATCGTCGGCGAAATCGTGCGCCCCACCCGGCTCCATTGGCGGCGGTGGGACGTCGTAGGAGCGGCGCCAGATACGCACTTGTTCGACGCCGTAGCGGGCCTCGGTCGGCGCGTGTTCCAGGCCCGTCAGAGCGCCATAGTGGCGCTCGTTCAGACGCCAATCCTTGATCATCGCGATCCACAATTGATCCGCCGCGCCCAGCGCCAAGTTGGCGGTGCGGATGGCGCGGGTCAGCACCGAGACGTAGACCGCGTCGAAGGCTAGCCCCTCCGCTTTGATCAGCCGCCCGGCCTTGGCCGCCTGCGCCTCGCCGACCGAGGTCAGATCGACATCCACCCAGCCGGTAAAGCGTTTTTGGATATTCCATTGGCTTTGACCGTGGCGAAGAAGCACGAGCGTGGGCATAAGCTTAGGTCCTTGTCTGGGGCGGCTTCGGCTAATCGCCGCCGCCGACGGCGTCAAGCGCATCTGATCACGCGACGCGGGCGTATACATTGGCGGACGGTTCATTGGCGACCGCGCGCGGGCCATGCGCGTTACGATAACGGGTCAAAAACAGGAGTTAGACGGTGTCCCGACCCAAAGGCGCTCGCGACAGCGACCACGAAGCCAAGCGGCGCGATCTTTTGGCGAAGATGTCCCGGCGAATGATGCGGCGCTCGCCCGCCAGGCCCAGTCTTCGCAACTTGGCGGCGGCGGCGGACGTCAGCGTCCCCACCTTGCGACACTATTTCGGCGGGCGGCCCGCGGTTATCGATGCGATCTTGGCAGAGTGTCTTCGGTTGGGGCGCGAGGGCCTCGACGCGCAAAACCAATCGCCAAAACCGTTCGCGGATTCCATTCACGACTATGCGCAAGATCTGGTGCTCGCGCTCACCGCGGCGCGCGACGTGCGCCTCGGCGACGTGTTCGCTGTCAGCCTGGCTGAAGGTATGCTCGACGCGGACGTAAGCCGATCCACTCTCACGCACATCGTCGATCCGACGTTGAAGGCCCTGGAGATTCGGTTGGGTCATCACATGGATCGCGGCGAGATGACGCGCTCGGACGCCAGGAGCGCCGCCTTAATGCTGGTTTCGCCGCTGTTGCTCGCCTGCCTGCACCAGAACCAACTGGGTGGAGCGGCCGTTCGCCCCTTGTCGCTCGACCTTTTGACGCGCGACGTGGCGACCGCCTTCGTTCGCGCTTTCTCCGCGCTCGCTTAAAAAGTCAAAAAATACTTTCTTCTGAAGATCTAAACTTTTTTCTATTCCGTATCAGATACGAAAATCGAGATGGTTCGATTGTCGTTGGATTCGGAGTTCGGCATGGCGCATTTGGAGGCCTTCCGGCCCAGAATCCTGAGACAAGAACAACGCGCCCGCCCTACACAGGCGGCGGCCGAGGCGGCGGTGCGTCTATTGATCGAATGGGCGGGCGACGATCCTGACCGCGAGGGCCTGCGCGACACGCCGGCGCGGGTTGCGCGATCCTACGCCGACTTGTTTCGCGGCTATGGCGAGGATCCGCGCGATCATCTGGCGCGCACATTCGAAGACGTCGGCGGCTATGAAGACTTGGTGGTGCTGTCGAATATTCGTGTCGTCAGCTTTTGCGAACACCACATGCTGCCGGTGATCGGCCGCGCTCACGTCGGCTATTTGCCGCGATCGCGCGTGGTCGGCATTTCCAAGCTGGCGCGGGTGGTCGAAGGCTTTTCGCGCCGTCTGCAGATCCAGGAAAAGCTCACCGCCGATATCGCGTCGGCCATCCAGGACATTCTAAATCCGTTGGGTGTAGGCGTGGTGATCGAGGCCGAACACAGCTGCATGACCCTGCGCGGCGTCAATACGCCTGGCTCTACCTTGACGACCAGCCGGCTGCTCGGCGTCATGCGTGACGATGCTCGCACCCGCGACGAGTTCCTGCGGACGGTGCGTCAGGCTTGAGCGCGGCGACGCGCCCGATCACGGTGGTGGTTGGCGCTGACGGCGGCATCGGTCGCGCGCTCGCCGACCGCTTGACGAACGATCCCACCTATGACCGCGTCGTTGCCTTGTCACGTCGTCGTCCGGAAGGCTGGGACGACGACGCTCGTCGATTTTGGGCGCCGGTCGATATTCTCGACGACGTCGCCTTGGCCGCCGCCGCCGCCGTTGTGCGAGAAATCGGCGCGCCGACGCGAATCATCGTCGCCACCGGCCTGCTGCACGCCGGCGGCGTGACGCCTGAAAAAAACCTGCGCGCCCTGGATGCAGCGACGCTGACGCGCCTGTTTACGATCAACGCCGTCGGACCGGCCTTGGTCGCCAAGCATTTCCTGCCTTTGACACCGCGGGATCGCTCCGGACTGTTCGCCGCTCTCTCGGCGCGTGTCGGCAGTCTGGCCGACAACCGCTTAGGCGGCTGGTACGGCTACCGCGCGTCGAAGGCGGCGCTCAACATGTTCATCCGCGGCTTGGCGATCGAACACGCCCGTAGTCGACCGCTGGGGATATGTGTCGCCTTGCATCCCGGAACCGTCGATACCGCTTTAAGCGCCCCGTTCCGATCCTCCGGCGCCAAGACGCCATTTACGCCCGCGCAAGCAGCTGGCTATTTGCTGGCCGTGATGGATCGCCTGACCCCGGCGGACACCGGCGGTTTCTTTGCCTGGGACGGCGCGACGATACCGTGGTGAGCGGCCGGTCTCTCACCCTGCATCCCCGACAAACCGATACCCCACGCCGCTTTCCGTGATCAAATGGCGGGGTAAGGCGGGATCGGGTTCGAGTTTTTGGCGCAAATGGCCGATAAATACCCGCAGGTATTGCACGTCTTCGGCGTGAGCCGGCCCCCAGACGGCGGTCAGCAATTGGCGGTGCGTCAACACCCGGCCTCTGGCTTCCGCCAATCGCGCAAGCAAGTCGTACTCGCGCGGCGAGAGGCGCACCGCATCGCCGTCGCGGGTCACCAGGCGTTTTAGCAAGTCAATTTCTATCTCGCCGGCGAAGACTATCGGCGGCGTTCCCTGCTGGCTGAGACGCCCGCGTAGAGCAGCGCGCAAACGGGCCAATAACTCTCCCACCCGGAACGGTTTTTCCACATAATCGACCGCTCCCAGGTCAAGCGCTTCGATTTTTTCGATTTCCCGATCGCGGGCCGACAAGATCAGGATCGGCCCGTCGTAGATCAAGCGCGCTTTCACCAAGGCCTCTTTGCCGTCCAAATCCGGCAGGCCAAGATCGAGGATCACCGCGTCCGGGGGGCGCACCGCCATGGCCGCGAGACCCGCCGCCGCCGTCTCGGCTCGGGACGCGTCATAGCCGGCCGCATCCAACGCGGGAGCGAGGAAGCGATGGATTTGCGGTTCGTCGTCGATCACGAGGATGGTGGGGCGGCGGGCGGTCACGACGCGGCCGGTTCCGCGGCGGGCGCCGGTTCGGGGATCAGCTCCGCCGTTGGTTCGGCCCTGTCGGTCGCGGGGGATTTGGGCAAGCTGATCAACAGCCGCGTGCCCCGCCCATCGACCAGCGGGCTGGCCGCGGCAATCCGGCCACCCATAGCCTCGATAAAGCCTTTAGCGATCGATAATCCCAAACCCGCGCCCTTATTGCGTTCACCGCCGCGACGGTCGCTCGGCTCGTCCAACCGTCGGAATTTTTCGAAGATCCGCTCGGTGTCGCCCCTTGGGATGCCTGGACCCTCGTCTTCGATGGAGAGCACCACGCTGTTGCGGTCTTCATAGGCGGCGACGTCGATCATCGACCCGTTTGGACTGTAAGCGATGGCGTTTTCAAGGATGTTGACGATGGCTTGTTCCAGTAAGCCGGGGTCCGTCCGCACCACCGCCAGTTCCGCGGGAAAGTCGCGCGTGAGGCGTCGACGCTCCAGCCGCCGTTCGACCCGGGCTATCGCCGCGCCCAAAACATCACGCACGTCGGTCCATTCGGCGCGTGACAACAGAGCGCCGCCTTCGAGGCGGGTCATATCCAGTAGGTCGCCGACATAGCGGTTGAGGCGTTCGGCGTCCTCGCGGATACTCAGCATCAAATCGTCGGCCACCGCGGGGCTCAAGGTTGATCCATAGTCGATCAGGGTCGTAGCCGAGCCGATCACCGTCGATAGCGGCGTGCGCAAGTCATGGCTGATCGAATTGAGCAAGGCGGCGCGCAATTTGTCGGATCGTTTAAGCGCTTGGTTCTCCGCGGCCGCCGCGGCGAGATCCGCCCGCTCAAGCGCCACGGCGCCTTGGCTCAGCAAGGCCAGCACCAAACGCTCGCCCTCCGGACCAACCGGCCCGGCTTCGATCCCGGCCACCCCGGCGCGCGCGCCGGCGCCCTCGAGGGGGCGGAAGGTCCAGCTAATCTGAGGCAGGGTGCCCGTTCCGGCCCCCGCCGCCTCGCCTTTTTCCCACGCCCAGCGAGCGGCGGCCATATCAGCGGTGTTCAGCGTTGTCGCGGCGGGTGCGGCGGCGACTTGCACGAGGTCTTCGCCGCGCGGCAGGAGCACCACCGCCCGACCATCGGCCGCCGCCGCCGACTGTTCGGCCAAGGCCAGAGCGGCGTCATCGCG
>JANXWN010000083.1 GCA_025351125.1 Caulobacteraceae bacterium
CCCGAATACGCCTGTGCTTCTGGCCAGAATTTGTACAGAAATTTATGGGCGCGACCCCACCGCCTCGACACACCCCTTATGGAAGGGTGCCGGTAAATCTGGACATCCAGCCTTGCTGTTCGGGTGATGCACTTTCGCCCACGTACGCCCAGCGTCCATGATTCCCGCTACGGCAACTAATCTTGAAGTGGTCACCGCATAATGGGGACCAGTGGATTGATGCCGTTGGTCCGCTGGCGACCCCCTCAATGCGCAGTCGATCGCAAAGCTTTTAGGGGATGGATTAGGGGATTTTACGCCACCACTTTCTAAACTACCGAAAACGTTAAACCAGTGGCGGACACCCTCTCCGCCACTCTCAAGCCCTATCGCGGCTCTCTTGCCGACGCCGAGGGCCTCTGAACAAAGCGGAAAGCAGGATTGAAACCCTCCGCAGCCGTAGCCCCTTTTTGGCACTCCGATGGACGACCGTCTGCGGACGGAGCGCAACATCGAGGCAAGATCACCCATTACCGAAGTGGCGACGTGGTGTTCGTCAGCCCGAGAAAATCCCACGCCAGAGCGATCACCCGGCCGACCTCGTCGCGCGCGAAGGCGTCTTGGCCGGTCATCAGCCGGTATTCCTGCCCGAATACGAAGCTGGTGGTGACCAAGCCGATCGTCGCGTAGTGAAGCTGACCGGGATGGCCGGCGCGCATGGCCTTCGCCGCTTGCGCTTCGGCGATAAGCGCGGTCGATATCTCGTAGAACGGCCGAACGTGGGTTTCGAGCAGCCAGCGCAGGCGTTCGCAGTCGGCGCGCCCTTCGAACGTGGCGATACGATGGTATTCCGGTTGACGCGCCGTGAAGAGGACAAACTCTCGCACCAGGGCGCGCAGCGCGGCGGGCGCCCCCTCCGCGTCGCGGATCGACAGCCAACGGCGGCGTTGCTCGCCCAGATCGTCGAAGAAGGTCGAAACTACCTCGCGCCACAAAGCGTCCTTGGTTTTGAAATGATAGACCAGAAGCTGATGCTGAACCCCGGCCCGGTCGGCGATCCGCCGCAAACTGGCGCCCTCGAATCCGGCCATCGAGAATACCTCGCGCGCCGCGGCCAGGATGCGGGCTCGCCCTTCGCCGGACGGGAGGGCGTCACGGTCACGCGCTTTGGACGCCAACGGCATGGTTCGACCTTCGCTCCTCACGCGCCTCGACCCATAGCGGTCCGGTCGGAAAATAAATAGACGCGCGCATTGACTGTCCGTTCGGAAAGTGGGTAGATGCCTTGACTTTCCGAACGGAAAGGGCGGAGGACGGCCACCATGCTGCGAGAGACCCATCTGGTAGGCGAGTTGTTCGCGCACAGATATCGCGGACCGGATCCGAAATATGCGCTGGTCATCTCACACGGCATCGCCTCGCACGGCGGCATCTATGATCGGTTCTGCGAGCATCATGCGGCGAAGGGGGTCGATATCTGGTCCTATGACGGACCCGGCCATGGTCGTTCGACCACCAACCGGCCGCGCGGCCAGTGGACCTTGTCGGAATGGGCGGATGGCTCGGTAATGTACGCCGAGCACGTGAAGGCCGAGACGGGCCTGCCGGTGTTCACCCTGGGCTCGAGCCTCGGCGTGGCGGCCGCCTTCAGCGCGCTTCATTCCGATGCGGTCACGGGCGCGATTTTGATGGGATCGCCCGCGGTGCCGTCTGGTCCCGCCCTGGAGGCGGCCGGCGCAACTTGGCGTAGCGCTGGGGTTCAGCAGATGCTGAAGACGCTCGGCCGCGCCGCGCGCCTGGACGTGGGGCTGCTCTTTAACTTCGATGAAGACTACGGTTATGCCGGCGCGGGCGAGCAGAAACGGCTCGATCCCTGGAACACCTGGAGCTATGATCTGGCGTCCTGGGCGACGCTTTTCACCTACGAGCCCACGATCCCGGCCAGTCGGAACCAGAAGCCTATCCTGGTGTCCTGCGGCGCGAAAGACCCGTCATTCCCGCCGGCGGTGATGAAAAGCGTCGCCGACGCCATATCTGGCCCCGTCGAGTTCTTCTGCATGGAGGAGGGAACGCATCAACTGATGCTGTTCCATACCGAAGCCTATTCCAAAGTCGTCCACGACTGGGTTCTGCGTCAGCTCTAAATCTTGAAGGGATTCACATGGCAAAGCCAAACGGCGTTCACCACTTCGCGATCTGCACCGCCAATATCAAGGCTCAGATCGAATACTTCACCGACGTTCTGGGTATGGAACTGGTCGCGCTCTACTGGATGCACGGCGTCGAGGGCGCCTGGCATGGGTTCCTGAAGCTTAACGATCAGTCATCGATCGCTTTCGTCGAAACCCCGGATGTCGCTAAAATTTCCACCGAGATTGGCAAAACGCACGCTGGACATCCCGGCGGCGCGTCGTCTCCCGGCACGTTGCAGCACATCGCCTTCAACGTGGACACCGAGGCGGAACTGCTGACGATGCGCGATCGGATCCGATCGCGCGGCATCGACGTCTTCGGCCATGTCGACCACGGCTTCTGCAAGTCGATCTATTTCGCCGGTCCGGAAAACCTTTGCTTGGAGGTTTCCACGTCCGAGGGCGCGGCGATCAACCCCGAAGCCTGGATCGATCCGGAGGTCGTGGCGCTCGCCGGCATCTCGGACGAGGAACTTGCGCGGTTCAAAGCACCGGCGACCTTCGCCCGGCCCAGCCAACCGGTCCCTCAGCCCGGGTTCGACGCCGCCAAGCCGCGCTTGACCTACCCGCCCGCAGCCTACAACGCGCTTTTCGGCGCGAGTGACGCGGCGGTCCACGCCATGAGCGAATCCGCGCCGCCCGTGCTGCTCGCGCGTTGACCGCGACGATGCCGTCCGGCGCCTATAACTACGTTCCGATCGAGCGCGTGCGCTGGGGTGAGCCCGCCGCGCGAGCGGTCGCGGCGGAAACGGCGCGGCTCGGCGTACGCAGAGCGTTGATCGTCGCCTCCGGCACGTTGGCGCGAACGACCGGAGCTATCGCCGATATCCAGGAGGCGCTGGGCGACCGGTTCGTGGGGCTGTTCGATCAATGCCGCGAGCACACGCCGTTAAAGAGCGTCATCGCCTGCGCCAATGCGGCGCGCGCGGTCGACCCCGACATTATCGTGACGGTCGGAGGCGGAACGGCCATCGACACGGTCAAGATCGTCCAGCTGTGCCTCGCTCACGATATCCGCGACGTCCAGGGCCTGCTCGGCCTAGCCAACACGCCCTCCGCCGCGCTGTCGCCGGTTCGCCAGATCGTCGTGCCCACGACCCTCTCGGGCGGCGAATATTCGAGTTTCGCCGGCGGGACCGACGTCACACGCAAGACCAAGGAGATGTACCAAGGACCCGACCTTTGTGCGCGGACCGTCATCCTCGATCCGGCCATCACCCTTCACACGCCCGAATCCCTGTGGCTCTCGACCGCGATCCGGGCGGTCGATCACGCCGTCGAAGGCTATTGCGCGGCGGCTACGAATCCTCTCGTCCAGGCCACGGCCCTGCATGCGTTGAAGCTGTTCTCCTCGTCGCTGCGCCAGACAAAGCGGGACGGCGCCGACCTCGATGCGCGGCTGAGGTCGCAAATGGCGACCTGGCTCGCCGCGTCCGGGCTGGGCCGCGTGCCGATGGGAGCCAGTCATGGCATCGGCTATGTCCTGGGCACGGTCTGCGGCGTGCCGCACGGTTACACCTCCTGCGTCATGCTCCCTGCCGTGCTGCGTTGGAACGCGGCATGCACCGGCCCGGCGCAGCGTGACATAGCCGAGGCGCTCGGCGCCCCCAGTGCCAGCGCCGCCGACGCGCTGGCCTTCCTGCTGGAAGATCTCGGCCTGCCGCGCCGCCTTGGCGATGTGGGTGTCGAACCATCGCAAATCCCACTGATCGCCGAGCACGCGCTGCGCAATTTGGTGGTGCGGGCCAATCCCAGGCCGATCACGGCCCTGGCGGACGTGATGGAGATACTCTCATTCGCGACCTGATGCGCATCGCAAGATCCGGCTCCACCAGAGCTTCCAACCCTTCGGAATGGTGAGATTCCCATGAAACATGTCGCTGTCCCTGACACGATCACCGTGGCCCGCCGGATCGTTCACCGCACACGCGGTCAGCAACAGGGTCCGATTACCCGACTCGCCAGCCCTGGCGATCTGGGCGACCTGATGAAGCCCTTTGTCTTTCTGGACGTGTTTGAAGCGGACAGCCCGCGGGCGGGAATGCTGGGCTATCATCCCCACTCGGGTATCGCGACCGTGACGGTGATCTTTGAAGGCGACACCGCCTATGAAGACTCTACCGGCCAATCTGGCGTGCTCGACGCCGGCGGCGTTGAGTGGATGGAAGCCGGTGGCGGCGTCTGGCACACGGCCGGACCCGCCGCAGCCGGTCGGGTGCGGGGCTATCAACTCTGGCTGGCCCTGCCGCCCGCGCGGGAGAATGGGCCGGCCGAGAGCCAATACCTGCCGCCCTCCGCCGTACCCGCCATCGGACCTGCCCGCGTGATCCTTGGCGCCTATGGCTGCGTGGCCAGCCAGCTGCCGCGCGTGGCCCCGCTGACCTACCTGCATGTCCACCTAGCGGACGGTCAGGAATGGACCTTTGATCCGCCCGCCGGTCACGATGTGGCGTGGCTGGCCGTCGATCGAGGCGTGCTCGAGATCGGGGGCGCGGCCTTGTCCAACGAATTGGTCGTGTTCGAAAGCGGCAGCGCCAGTCTCACTGTCCGAGCGCTGGGCGAAGCCAACTTCGTCCTCGGATCGGCGACGCGACACCCGCATCCGCTCGTCACCGGCTATCATTCGGTCCACAC
>JANXWN010000087.1 GCA_025351125.1 Caulobacteraceae bacterium
TTTGGCGCGTTCGCCAAGAGGGGTCTCCAATCCCTGCGGCAGGACCGCGAGGAAGCCATCGGCTTCGGCGGCGCGCAGGGCGGCGGCGATTTCTTTGGGACTGGCGCTTTCCCGACCAAACCGCAAATTATCCAAGGCCGACCCGGAAAACAGCGGCGCGTCCTGCGCCACCAGGGCGATGCGGGCTCGCACATCCGCCGGATCGGCTTCGCGCAGATCAACGCCGTCAAGACGCACCACGCCGACCGTTGGATCGTAGAACCGCAGGAGCAGGCGAAATACCGTGGACTTGCCCGCGCCGGATGGGCCGACAAGCGCGACCCGCTCACCGGGGTGAACAACCAAGTCAAAACCGTTCAGGGCGGGGAGCTCCGGGCGACCGGGGTAACGAAATTGCACCGCTTCGAAAGCGATGGCGCCCTCGGCAGGGGTTGGCAGCGCGCGCGGATGGCTGGGAGCGGCAATGGTCGGCGCGGCATCGAGCAATTCGGCGATGCGCGCCATGGCGCCGGAGGTTTTTTGTATATCCCCCCACGCTTCGCCCAGCGACCCCACGCCGCCGGCGGCCAGGATCGACAGCAAAACAAACTGCAAAAGGGCTCCCGAGGTCATGGAGTGATCGACAAAGGTCGCCAGCGAAGCGCGCCAGAGGATTAGGCCAATGCCGCCCATCACCAGAACCATCACCAAAGCGGTCATGCCAGCGCGCGCGGTAATGCGCGACAAGGATGTCCGGAACGCCGTTTCGACCGCTTCTCGAAATTGCGCCGTCGCGCTGCGCTCGCGCCCAAAAGCTTGCACCGTATCGAGAGCATCGAGGGTCTCTCCGGCATAGCCAATGGCGTCGGCGAAACGCTCCTGCGCCTTGATCGACAACCGCCGCACCTGGCGCCCCACACCGAATAGCGGCGCGAGGATGAGCAGGGCCAGGAGGGCGACGAAGCCAGTTAGGGCGGGGCTGACGAACACCATGATGATCAAGGCGATGATGACGGTCAAAAAATTGCGCAGCGCGATTGAAATGGTCGAGCCGACCATGCTCTCGACGATGGTGAGGTCCGTCGTCATCCGCGACAGCACCTCGCCGGTGCGAATCTTCAGAAAATATGCCTGATCGAGCGTGACGACATGACCGTAAAGCGCGGCCCGCAGATCGGCCACGACCCTTTCGCCCAACTTGGTAATGAATAAAAACCGCGCGGCGGTGAAAAGCGACAGCGCAACCGCGACCACGGCCAACACCCCGAAATATCGACCGATTAAAGCCGCCGAGTGTGAGGCGATCCCTTTATCGGCCATCCAGCGCAACGCAAACGTCAGACCTGCCGTGGCCGAGGTTGAAAGCAGCAGAAAAAGGCTTGCCAGGGACGCGTCCCCCGTATGGGCGCGCACGAACGGGATCAACCGCATCAGCGGTCTCAGATCGCGCTGTTTGGGGCGTCGGGCCGCCTCGGCGTCCAGGCCGGCCGCCAGGACCGCGCCCGCGCCGGGCCGACCACCGTCGGCCGCGTCGTTCTCGAGACTCATCCTACAACTACCCTTGCTTTAACCGTCCACCGTCGTGTATAGCGCGCCGCTAATTTGGATTCGCCCGCCGGCGGGTCGTTACTCGCTCTCCAGCTGCTAAAGTCGGTTCGATCACATCATGAAACAAGACACCCATCCCGACTATCACTTTATCACCGTGACGATGACCGATGGCACGAGCTATCAAACGCGCTCGACCTTCGGCAAGGCGGGTGCGAAGCTCAACCTCGATATTGATCCGAAAACCCATCCAGCGTGGACCGGCGGTAATCAACATCTGCTTGATCGCGGCGGACGTGTCTCGCGCTTTACCGCCAAGTACGGCGGATTTATGAAAAAATAGGCAGCGGCCTTCTTCGAAAACGAGCGCGGTCATTTTCGAATTCCGCGTCCCGCGTTAGGTCCCAAATGACCTCCGACGCAAGATCGCCATCCCTGACGGATCGGGCCATTATGGTCCGCGTCGCGCGGTCCTATTTGGCGCCCCGTCGGCTCGGGCTGGCGACCGCACTCCTCTGCGCTGTCGTGTTCGCCGTGCTTTCGGGCCTCTTGGCCAACATCCTGCGACCTGCCATCAACGGCCTCGGCCCGATGATCGGTGGAACCGCAAACGGTGTTTCGGCCGACCATGTTGCAAGCGCGTTTTACGCAATCCCCTTGATCGTGGTCGCCTTGGCGGCGGGGCGGACCTTGGCGGCGGTGATTCAGGCGATCCTGATGAATCGAATCGGCAATGGTTTGGTCGGGGACGTTCAAGTCGAACTGTTTGGCAATCTGGTGCGCGCCGATCTCGCCCGCCTGCGCGCGGGTCATTCCGGCGGGTTCGTCTCGTCGGTTTTATATGACACCGGCCTACTGCGGGAAGCGGCCACCAGCGGCGCGGTCGCCCTGGTTCAACACAGCCTCACCTTGGTCGGAGCCGTGGTGGTGATGGTGATCAACGATTGGCGACTGAGCGGCCTCGTGCTCCTGGCCGCGCCGATTATCTCACTATTTTTGCGCGGTTTCATGCGACGTGCAACCGTCGCCGCGAGCGGCGCGATGCGGGCGACCGGAGCGCTGTCGAGCGCCATCATGGAGGGTCTCGACGGCGTCCGCGTGGTGAAAATGGAGAACCGCGAGGCCTTTGAAACAGCGAGGGTCGCGGCGGTGGTCGCTCAGCGCCAGGATCACATCGTGAGCGGCGATAACGCGCGCGCGATAGCTGGACCTCTGTCGGACGGATTGATGATGAGCGTGGTGGCCGGGGTGCTGACCTATGAGGGCTGGCGGGCGGCGCACGGCCAGGCCAATCTAGGTGCTCTTTTGGCCTTCGTGGCCGCGCTGCTGATGGCCGGACAAGCCCTACGGCAGGTGTCCAATCTGATGACCGTGGTCAGCCAGGGTCTGGTCGCAGCGCGCCGGGTGTTCGACGCCCTCGACGTCGAAGCGGAGGTTCGCGACGAGGCCGGCGCCCCGGCCCTAACGGTCAGCGACGGTCTCGTTCGCTTCACGGATGTTCGATTTTCTTACGGTTCGGATTCCAGGGTCCTGGATGGTATCGATATCGAAGCGCGGCGCGGCGAAATTGTCGCCTTGGTAGGACCCTCGGGAGCGGGAAAATCGACCGTCTTAAACCTTATCCCGCGATTTTATGACGTCACCGGGGGCGGCCTGACCATCGACGGCCAGGACGTGCGCCGGGTTTCCCTGACATCGCTGCGGGACAGCATTGCCTTGGTCACGCAAGAACCGTTTTTGTTCGACGACACAATCGCCGCGAACATTGGCTACGCCAAGGCGCGGGCCACGCGGGCCGAGATCGCCGCCGCCGCCCGGGCGGCGGCGGCGCATGACTTCATCAGCAACTTTTCCGCCGGCTACGACACCCCGGTCGGGGAGGCGGGCGCGCGGCTTTCGGGCGGCCAACGCCAGAGAATCGCTATTGCCCGGGCCTTTCTAAAAGACGCGCCAATACTGCTGCTGGACGAAGCCACGAGCGCATTGGATGCGGAGAGCGAGGCTCAAGTGCAGGCGGCCTTGGCGCGGCTGATGGCCGGGCGCGCGACTTTGCTCATCGCGCATCGCCTCTCGACGGTCCGCCACGCTCATCGCATCTATGTTTTGGAGGCCGGGCGCGTTGTCGAGGTTGGAACGCACGACAGCTTACTGGCGATCGGCGGTCTCTATGCGCGCTTGGCGGGGAGCCAAGACCTGGAGCACACCCCGGGGCTCGCGGGTTGAAACCCCTCTTGCGCCGCCCCATTGTGCAAAGCCTGCTGGCCGCGGCGGTATTTCTTTACATCGAACTTATCATCACCACCTTGCGCTGGCGGGTTGAAAATCGCGAGGGAACCGACGCGGCTATCACTCGGCAAGACGGTATGATCGGGTTGTTCTGGCATGGTCGTGTCGCCCACGCCATGGCCTGCCGACCCATCCTTAAATCGAAACCGCGTCGGGTCATGATATCGCTTTCGCGGGACGGAGATTTTATGGCCAAAGCGGCGCGATGGCTGCGTATTCCCACTCTGCGCGGTTCGACCGACAGGAGGGACGCGACGGCTTCGAAGAAAGGCGGCGCTGCGGCGTTTCGTGTCGCGCTGGCGGCCCTGAGGGCCGGCGACGTGCTTATCATGACCCCAGATGGCCCTCGCGGGCCCAACCAGATCATGCAGGTCGGCGCGGTGCAATTGGCGCGCGCGGCGCAAGCGCCGGTATTTCTGATGGGTTTGGCGGCGGCTTGGTCATTGCGGCTGGGCAGTTGGGACGATGGGCGCTTGCCCTTGCCGTTTTCACGCGCCGCCTTGGTGCTTGAGGGACCATTGCGGGTTGGCCCTGACGATGACCTCGAGACAACGCGCTCCAATTGGCAAATCCGAATGTGCGCGGCCCAATCGCGCGCAGAGGATTGCCTGGTCGGGAAGTCGCGATGAACCGCCCGCGATCGCTGCAATTTTACCACTGGGCCACCGCTGTTTTGTCACCCGCGATCGCCGTGTCGCTGCGCGCCCGCGCACGACATCGCAAAGAGGACCCTGACCGATTGCACGAACGGCTCGGGCGGCCATCGACGTCGCGGCCGTTCGGAGCCGTGGTTTGGCTGCACGCCGTCAGCGTCGGCGAGAGTCTCTCTTTGCTGCCTCTGATTGAGCGGTTCGGCGTCGAGCGACGGGACCTGACGATTTTGGTTACCACGGGCACACGCGCCGCGACCGAGATGTTGGCGCCTCGACTGCCGCGCGGCACGATCCACCAATACGCGCCGATCGATACTCCCGCCGCGACCACGCGATTTTTGCGATTCTGGGCGCCGACGCTCGCGGTGATTGCCGAAAGTGAGCTTTGGCCCAATTTAATTCTGACGGCGCGAGAGCACGGCGCTCGTTTGGCGCTGGTGTCCGCCGGAATGTCGGCGAAGAGCTTTGCCGGTTGGAGGCGGTTTCCAACGGCCGCCCGCGCGGTGTTGAGCGCGTTCGATCTCATTCTTGCCCGCAACGACGCGGCGGCTGATCGCTTGACCACCTTGGGGGGCCGCGTGACCGGTCTGGCCAACTTGAAATTCGGGGCCAATATCTTGCCCGTGGATGACAGTGTTTTAGGGCAAATGCGGGCCGGTTTTGCGGGGCGCCGCCTCATCTTGGCCGCGAGCACGCACGCGGGTGAAGACGAGATCGTACTCGACGCCTTTGGCGCGCGTCTTGGCCACGCCCTCGTCATCGCGCCCCGTCATCCCGAGCGCGGAGCGCGCATCGCGGCCCTTGCCGCGGCGCGCGGCTTACGCGCGGGACGCCGCAGCCTGGGCGGCGATCCCGCCGCTTGCGACGTCTTTATCGCTGATCGGTTGGGCGAGATGGGTCTTTG
>JANXWN010000102.1 GCA_025351125.1 Caulobacteraceae bacterium
GCCGTCCAGGATTTTCGCTTCAACGCGTCCCACTGGCGGGCCGAATTATCGCCGGGCGCCGCCGCCATCAGCTTGCCGGCGCCGTTGACGGTGTCAGCGACATCCGGCGCGCGCGCTACTTTTTCGGGGCAGGGGCGAGCCACCGCGTTTTCGCCCCTGTCGGCCGGCGGCGCCGGCACTCTGGCGCTAAGCGGTGGCGGCCTGCCGGCCGTCAAGATCGCCGTAACCAATGCCAGCATTTCGCCCAGCAAGGTCGCGGCGGACATTGTCGCGCAAGGCGAGGTCGATACGCCACTGACCAAATCAGCGCGCGTCACGTTGGCGGGCCATGCCGATTTGCGGGCCGGTCGGGCGCGGTTCGACCTTTCGGGGTGTGCGCCGGTGACGGTGGAGCGAATCGCGCTGAAAGCCAATGCCGTCACGGGCCTGGGCGTGCGGATCTGCCCGGGCGCCGGGCCTCTGATCGAAACCGGATCGTCCGGTTGGCGCTCGCGGGGAGTTTTTGAGGATGCGCGCGGCGATATCGCGGGCGTCATGGTGAAACTGCTGAGAGGGGCCGGAACGTTCGACGCCTCCGGCGCGGCGGCGGGGCCTCGGAATGCCACGGTAGTTTTGAGCCACGCCCAGGTGGTTGACGCCGCCCCATCGACTAGATTCCGTTCGCTCAATGGCGCCGGCCGCTTTGTGCTGGCTGGTGGCGTCGGCACGGGCGAACTTGCCGTTACCGACGCACGCGGCCACCCGCTGGCGACGCTGGCGCTGCATCACAATTTGGCGACCGGCATTGGTCGGGGGGATATCGCCATGGCAAGCTTGGTTTTCGCGCCAGGGAGCCTACAACCGGTCGACCTGTCGCCTCTGGCCGCGGTGGTGAGGGGCGCTGACGGCGCCGCGCGATTCGAGGGATGGTTCGCTTGGGCGCCGGGCGTGGCCTTGACCAGCGGCGGTGAAGCGATCGCGACCAATTTCAAATTCCGCAGTCCGCTGGGGCCGGTCACCGGCCTCAACGCCGATATTCACTTCGTCAGCCTCATGCCTTTGGTGACCGCGCCGGACCAAAATATCAACGTTGGTCAAATTCAGGCGGTCCTGCCGGTCAGCATCCTGGCGGCGCGCTTCGGATTGGCGGCCGACCGGCTGACCTTGACGACCGCGACGGGCATGATCGCCAAGGGGCATATCCGGCTGGAGCCGATGCAAATCGGACTAGGCCCGAATGCGGCTTTTAAGGGCGCGGTGGTTTTCGATCACGTCAATCTTGAAGACATTTTGGCGGCCACCAGCCTGTCGGACACGATCAAGGCCGATGCGGTGGTCGACGGGCGCATTCCATTCGAGGTCGGCCCCGCGGGGTTAAAAATTGAACAGGGCCGGTTGGCGGCGATCGGACCGGGCCGGCTTTCTCTATCGCGCCAAGCACTGAACGGCGTCTCCAGCAATGCCCAGACCAGCGCGACCGTGGCGGCGGTCGCGGGAGCTGGAAAGGTGAATTTCGCGGAAGACCTTGCCTATCAGGCGATGGAAAACTTGGCGTTCGATCAGTTGGATGCGTCGGTCAACAGCCTCGCGGGCGACCGGCTGGGCATGCTGTTTCATATCAAGGGCCGCCATGATCCGCCCACCCGGCAAAAGGCGTCCATTGCGCTCAGCGATATTATCGGCGGTCACGCCCTCGATAAGCCATTCAACCTTCCATCGGACACAAAGATCGACTTGACCCTCGACACGTCGCTCAACTTCGGCGACCTTATGCGGGCGTTGAGTCAGGCTTGGCGCGATAGTTTGAACGCGGGCGACCCGGCGCGTCGTTCAGGACAGGTTCAGGCTTCGACCCCTAAACCGGGGGCGCAATAAGGAACGTGGTTTTGCTAAACAAACGAGATCTAGTGTTGGCGGGATCGATAGCCGCTCTGCTCACGACCATCGGCGGCTGTGCACCGACGATTAACGTCAAGGTCGCGCCGATCAGCATTTACGCCAAGCTGGACGCTGATATCCGCATTAAGCTGGACAAGGAAGTCCAGACCGCGATCCAACAAAACCCCAATCTTTTCTAGTCCATAGGGCCAGCCATACCATGCGTAACATGCTTCTCGCCGTTAGTATCTGTCTCGGCTTCGCCGCCGGAGGCGCTATGGCTCAGTCGGCCGGCTCCAAGGCCACGGTGGTCGATGCCAAGGCGGCCGGTCAAGTCGGCGAACAGGGCGATGGATTCCTGGGGCTGGTCACCGGCTCGGCGCCGCCGGCGGTCAAGGCCGCCGTCGCCGACATCAACGCCGGTCGCGCTCAGGCCTATAAAGACATCGCCGCCAAGACCGGCGTCGCCGAATCGGCGGCGGGCGAGGCCACCGCCCGCCAGCTCGAAGCGCGCGTTCCGTCAGGCGGCTACTTCAAACCGCTCGACGGCGGTTGGACCAAGAAATAAACAGAGAGTTTGCTGCCCTCCCCGTATGGAGAGGGTGGATTGGCGCGCGGCCCCACGACGGGCGGGCAACGCCTCTTCATAATCAGCAGTCCTCGCTCCGCCCGACTTCGCCACGCCGGTCGCTAAGCGATTCGACCATCCCCGTGAAGGGGAGGGAGGTCGTAGGCGCAGCTCTCGCCCACCGTCGGCCGGGAGACGACGATGCGGTATAGGCTGGAAAACCCAGGTTGCAACCGCGCCGCAAACCAGGCGCACAGCGCTTCGAGGGTCGGGCTTTCCAGCCCGGGGTGATCATTGAGCATGGAGTGGTCGAGTTCCTCCGCGGCCGCTTTCAGCGCTTGATCTAGCCGCGCCAAGTCGTCCACCCAGCCGACCGGCGCGACGGCGGGGCCGCGCAACGTCGCCTCCACCCGAAACGAATGGCCGTGCAGCCGGGTGTAGGGGCCGTCTTTGGGACCGCCCGGCAGGCGATGAGCGGCGTCGAAGGCCGCGACCTTCGTGATGTGGTAAATCCGTGGGGTCATGGGACTTTTGTTTGGCGGTCCGCGTTACGGCAGGCCGAGATATTTGTGGGTCTGCACACTTAAACGCCAAGCAGGGTTGGCAAGGCAATAGGCGACGGCCGCCTTTGTCGCCGCCTCGCGGTTTGGGCCGTCCATTGGTTGCAGGAAAAACCGTTCGAAATCGAGGCCCAGAAACCGCGCCGGATCGACCCCGGGTTGGGGGTAGACCAACTTGAGCTCTTGCCCGCGGGTCTGCGCTAGCGGCGCGTCGGCCTTGGGGCTGACGCAAATCCATTCGATCCCGGCCGGGGCGGCCAGGGTGCCGTTGGTTTCGACGGCGATCGCAAATCCTTCGTCGTGCAGCGCGTCGATCAGTGGCGCATCGAGCTGCAGTAGAGGCTCCCCGCCGGTACACACCACCAGACGCCCCAAGCGCGTGCCGGTCCATGCCCCGGCGACGGCGCGCGCCAGGTCTGCCGGCGACACGAATTTTCCCCCGCCCACGCCATCGACGCCGACAAAATCGGTGTCGCAAAACGTGCATACCGCGCCGGCGCGATCCTGCTCGCGACCGGACCAAAGATTGCAGCCGGCGAAGCGGCAAAACACTGCCGCGCGGCCCGCCTGTCCACCTTCGCCCTGCAAGGTCAAAAAGATTTCCTTGACCGAATAGGTCACGCCGTGTGCGCCGGTCGGCCCAGCCCGATCCATTGTTCCCAGCCCTCGCCGCGCAATAGGCAGGCTGGGCAAGCGCCACAACCCACACCCCATTCATGGCGTTGGTCGCGCACGCCAAGATAACAGGTGTGGCTGTGTTCGATGGTAATATCGATCAAATCGTCGCCACCGATCGCCCGCGCCATGCCCCAAGTCTGCGCTTTGGTCTTGGTCATTAACGGCGTGAGGATCACGAAATCGCGCTCCATGCCCAGATTGAGCGCCGTTTCCACGGCGTCGAGCGTCGCGCGGCGGCAATCGGGATAGCCGGAATAGTCGGTCTCGCACATGCCGCCGATGATCGAGCCCAAGCCGCGCCGGTCGGCGATCGCCGCCGCGTAGGTCAGGAACACCAGATTGCGGCCCGGGACATAGGTCGAGGGCAGACCTCGCTTGGTCATTTCGATCACTCGCCCACTGGTCAAGGCGGTGTCGCCGATCGCCCCGAAGGCGTGGATGTCGAGCAACCAGTCTTCGCCCAAGCGCGGGGCCCAGTGCGGGAATCGGTCGGTCAGCGCCGCGCGCACGGCGACGCGCGCGTCCAACTCCACGGCGTGGCGCTGGCCGTAGTCGAAACCGACCGTCTCGACCACGGCGAAGCGCTGCAACGCCCACGCCAGACAGAGGGTCGAATCCTGGCCGCCGGAAAACAGCACCAAAGCGCCCCCCGCGGGGGCTGAGAACGCGATCGCCATTCGCCGCTTCTACACCGACCCTCGCGTTTGCGGAATGACGCGCCGCGCGTGGGCCGCTAGCTGAATCGCAAGCCCTCCATCGCGCCGTCGGAACGCCAGCGGCGGACGAGATCGTAAAACGCCACTGGCCCTGGACCGTACTGCCCATCGAACAAGCCGACGCGGGCGCTCGCGGCGCCCTCGCCGTTGTAATAGCCCGGCGTGCAGTCGATCCGAAACTGCAGGTTTTGCACGGCCGAGGCGCGGATGGTCTCGACCCACCGCGTCTCGGCCTCCGCGGTCGGCTCGATGGTTTGCGCTTGACGCTGATCGGCGTGGGCGATCACCGCGACGATGTGTCGGGCTTGTTCGTCGAGCATGTGCGGGAAGTTGACCGTCAGAGCGTTCTGCGTGACGCCCATGTGAAAACAGTTGGGAAAACCGTGGCTGTAAAAGCCGTGCAGGGTTTTAAAGCCGTCCGACCATTTCTCGCTCAAGGTCAAACCGTCCCGCCCGTGGACTTCGAACCCGGCGCGGCGGGTATAGGCGGTGCCGACCTCAAAGCCAGTGGCGAAAATTATGCAATCGACGGGGTATTCCACGCCGTCGAACACCAAGCCGGTCTCGGTGACCCGATCGACGCCACGCCCGTCGGTATCGACCAAGGTGACGTTAGGCCGATTGAACGTCGGCAGATAATCGTCGTTGAAGGTCGGCCGTTTGCAAAACTGCCGATACCACGGTTTCAGCGCCTCGGCCGTCTTGGGATCATCGACCAGCGCATCGACGCGCGCGCGCACCTGATTCATCTTGTTAAAATCGGCCAGTTCGAACTGCCGCGCCATCTCGTCGGGCGACAAAGTAGGCCCCGAGCGAAAGGCCGCTTTGGAGATCAGGCTGCGGATGATGTCGGTCCAGCCGTCGCTGACCAGATCAACCTCCTGTTGCCCGCCGCTCACCAGGATGTTGAAATTATCCATCCGTTGTTTCTGCCACCCGGGGGCGAGCGTTTCCACCCAATCGGGATCGGTCGGCCGATTGCCGCGGACGTCGACCGAGGACGGCGTGCGTTGGAAGACATAAAGATGTTTGGCGTCGCGCCCCAGATACGGCACGCACTGCACGGCCGTGGCGCCGGTGCCGATCACCGCCACGCGCTTGTCGGCGAGCTTGTCCATCCCGCCCGACGAATCGCCGCCGGTATAGGCATAGTCCCAGCGGCTGGTGTGAAAGCTATGGCCTTTGAAGCGCGCGATGCCGGGTATGCCGGGCAATTTGGGCCGATTGAGCGGCCCGTTGGACATCACCACATAGCGCGCCTTGATGCGATCGTCGCGCTGCGTCGTGACCAGCCATCGGTGCTCGTCGTCAAGCCAGGTGAGGGCTGATATTTCGGTTTGAAAACAGGCGTCCTTATAGAGATCGAACGTCTCGCCGATCCGCCGGGCGTGAGCGCGGATCTCGGCGGCATAGCTGTATTTCTCCTTGGGAACGAAGCCGGTCTCCTCCAGCAGGGGCAAATAGACATAAGCCTCGACGTCGCATTGCGCGCCCGGATAGCGGTTCCAGTACCAAGTGCCGCCAAAATCGCCGCCCTTTTCGATGATGCGAATATCGCGCACCCCGGCCTCGCGCAGTCGCGCCGCCGCCATCAGGCCGCCGAAGCCGCCGCCGATCACCACCACGTCGACCGTATCGGTCAGCGGCGCGCGGCTAAATCCCGGCTCGACGTAAGGGTCGTCGATGTAACGACTAAAATCGCCCTTGGGCTCGACATATTGGGCAATGGCGTCGGGCCGCAGCCGACGATCGCGTTCCAGGCGATATTTTTCGCGCAGGGCGTTGGGATCAAAATCCAGCGTGTCGGCGCTCATCGGCGTTCTCCCATCCTCCGCGGGTTCGAGGAAGGATCACCACTATAAGCCGATCCTCGCGGTCGGCGCGAGCCGCGTTTTGAGCTTCGACTTGGTCCTCCGCGCATTGCTTAAACGCCCCCGCCTCGCTATGTCCCGCGCCTGATTTCCCCCCATTGCTTTTCAACCTCCAGCGGAGCGCCGATGGCCGCCCAACACATCTTTCAAATGCAGGGTCTGTCGAAGACCTATCCGGGCGGTAAGAAGGTGTTCGAGAACATCTGGTTGTCGTTTTATCCGGACGCCAAGATCGGCGTGGTCGGCGTCAACGGTTCGGGTAAATCCACACTGCTAAAAATCATGGCCGGCATCGACAAAGAATTCAACGGCGAGGCCAAACCGTTGGACGGCACGAAAATGGGCTATCTTGAGCAGGAGCCGCAGCTCGATCCCGACCTCGACGTGTGGGGCAATGTGATTTCCTGGTGCGCGGAAAAGCAAGTCTTCGACGCCTTCAACGCCGTCGCCGTCAAGATGGGCGAGGACTACACCGACGCGCTGATGGAGGAGATGACCGCGCTGCAGGAAAAAATCGACGCCGGCGACTACTGGGATATCGATTCCAAGATCGAGATGGCCATGGACGCGCTGCGCTGTCCGCCCAACGACAGTGGCGTGGTGCAGCTTTCCGGCGGCGAGCGGCGGCGCGTGGCGCTGGCGCGGCTGTTGCTGTCCAAGCCCGACATGCTGCTGCTCGACGAACCGACCAACCATTTGGACGCCGAATCCGTCGCCTGGCTGCAGCATCACCTGGAAAACTTCCCCGGCTGCGTCATCCTGGTCACCCACGACCGCTATTTCCTCGATCAGGTCACCAAATGGACTCTCGAACTCGATCGCGGCAAAGGCATCCCCTACGAAGGCAATTACTCCGGCTGGCTGGAGCAAAAAGAAAAACGCGTCCGCCAGGAACAGTCCGAGAGCGAGGCGCGTCAACGCGCCATGGCCCGCGAACTGGAATGGGTGCGGTCGAGCGCCAAGGCGCGGCAAGCCAAGTCCAAGGCGCGTCTGGCGTCCTACGACGAAATGGTCAATCAGCAGGAGCGCGAAAAGCAGTCCTTCGCCACCATCCAAATCCCGCCGGGCCCGCGCCTGGGCCAGGTGGTGATCGAATGCGAGGGCCTGGAAAAGGAATACGGCGACAAGGTCTTGTTCAAGGGTTTGTCGTTCAAGTTGCCGCCTAACGGCATCGTCGGCGTGATCGGCCCCAACGGCGCCGGCAAATCGACGCTGTTCAAGCTGATCACCGGTCAGGAAAAGCCCGATCAGGGCAAGATCCGCTTGGGCGAAACCGTCAAGCTGGCCTATGTCGACCAAAGCCGCGACGATCTCAAACCGACCGAGACGGTATGGCAGGCGATCAGCGGCGGCCTGGACGTCATGAAAATCGGCAATCGCGAACTGGTCAGCCGCAGTTACGTGGGTTCGTTCAACTTCAAGGGCGGCGATCAGCAGAAAAAGGTCGGCCAGCTTTCCGGCGGCGAGCGCAACCGCGTTCACTTGGCCAAAACCCTGACTGAAGGCGGCAACGTCATCCTGCTCGACGAGCCGACCAACGATTTGGACATCGAGACCTTGCAAAACCTCGAAGACGCCCTGGAGCAATTCGCCGGCTGCGCCGTGGTCATCAGCCACGACCGCTGGTTTTTAGATCGTCTGTGTACGCACATCCTGGCCTTCGAGGGCGACAGCCACGTCGAATGGTTCGAAGGCAACTTCGAGGCGTATGAAGAAGACAAGAAGCGCCGATTGGGCGCCGATTCGCTGATCCCCAAACGCATCAAGTTCCAGAAGTTCGCGCGATAAAGCGTTCGACGCGGCGGCGCATTTCACTGCAAGCTGCGCTGCCGCTGCCGTCCAGGATCGGGCACCCACACCAACTCCCAGGCGTAACGCGGACCTGGCGGCGGGGGAGACGGCGTCCAGTCGTCGCCGGCCCAACTTTTCCAGCTGGGATGCAGGCCCAGGTCATCGCAGATCGCCTGCACCGCCGCCCTTAAGGGACGATGCACCAAGGCGTCGTAGCGCTCGCCCTCGGCGAGCCGCTCATAGAGGGCGTCGAGGATTTCCTCGGCCGCCGGCAGGTCAGTGATCTCGCCGTTGACGACCTCGTACACGGCGTCGCGGATCATATTGCGGTGCGCCGAAGGATAGTCGCGCGGCAGTGCGCGATAATAGTGATTGTGATTGTCGTCGTCGTCGTCATCGGCGACCGGGCTTGGCGCGGCGCGGTCCATCCCGCCGACGCGCAACACGCTCAGCTGCTCTTCGACCGCCGCCTCGAGCGCGAGCGTGAGGCGCACGGCGCGCGAAAGGCGGGCGAAGGAATCCGCCGGATCGCGGCGCGGGGCCGTTGGCGGGGCGGAGACAGCCCGGGTTTGCGCGTCTGGGTCGCTCGCCGCGAGGTTATCCGGCGTCTCCAGCGCCCGGCGCGTCAACTCCCGCGCCAACGCCATGCCCAACTCCGCCAATTCCCGCAAGATCGCCAACCGCTCCTCGGCGCGGGCGACGCGGGGATCAAGGGCGTGGACGGCGTTTTCCGACATGAGACAAAGATTGCATATTGCAATTATTCAGTCAAGGGGCGGGGGTGCGTTTAGCGTGGCGTGGCGGGTTCCGGTCACGCCTTCGGCGCCGCGCGTTGGCCGCGCCGGCGCGGCTATGATGGAGAGGGGAAATGATCGCACAAACCTCTCCTCCCACCGTCATCCCCGGGCTTGTCCCGGGGAACCATGCGGCGCGATATTGCGATGGCCGGGCCGGCGCGGCCACACCCGGAGGCTCGCTCAATGGGTAGCCGGGACTTACGCCCGGCTATGACGGAGGGGGAGGGCTAAGCGGTTCTGGCGCGCCGTCACGGACGTGGGTCCCACGCGACTTTCCCGCCTTGCTCTGATAGGATGTCGAGCGCGACGCCGCACACCCCCCAAAGGACCCCCCCATGAAATATCGGAAACTCGGCGCGAGCGATCTGAGCGTTTCGGAAATCTCGTTGGGGTCGTGGCTGACCTATGGGGTCGGGGTGGAGCGCGACAGCGCCCGCGCTTGCGTCGACCGGGCCTTCGAATTGGGGATCAACTTTATCGACACCGCCAACGTCTATGGCCGCGGGGCGGCGGAGACGTTTTTGGGCGAGGCGTTGGGCGGGCGGAGGCGCGATAGCTATGTGCTGGCGACCAAGGCGTACTTCCCGATGAGCGATACCGACAAGGGCCTGTCGCGGGCGCAAATCTTCAAGCAGATCGACGCCTCGCTGGCGCGTCTGCGGGTTGATTACGTCGATCTTTACCAGTGCCATCGCTATGACGCCGAGACGCCTTTGGAGGAGACCATGGCGGCGTTGAGCGAAGTCGTGCGCCAGGGCAAGGCGCGCTACATCGGCTTCAGCGAATGGTCGCCGGAGCAGATCGAGGCGGCCTTCGCCGTCGCCAGCGCCGAGCGTTTCGTGTCGAGCCAGCCGCAATATTCGCTGTTGTGGCGGCGCCCCGAAGACGAGGTCATGCCGCTGTGCGCCGCGTCCGGCGTCTCGCAAATCGTCTGGTCGCCGCTGGCGCAGGGCGTGCTGAGCGGCAAATACCGGCCCGGCACGCCGCTGGAC